>JAILCN010000210.1 GCA_024680365.1 Solobacterium sp. | reverse complement strand
TTCTCAAACGGTTCTGTTTTCTCCGCAAAGCCGAACAGACCGAGCAGTTCCTGCACCGGATCACTCAGGATCCATGCCCGGATCATCTCAGTCATATGATCATGACGCTCTGTTTCTGTCAGTGTTCCTGAAGGAAACTGCAGAAGATCACTGTATTCCATACTGAGATAGTACCGCAGAACCAGAGAGATTGCATTTCCTTTCCGCTGATTTTCATGCGTTCATGTCACCGTTTGTCTGTTATGATTGTTAACAGAAAGGAATGCCCATTTCGACAAAATGAAATTGGGCGATCAAAAAGAAAATCTTTTATGTTGAAACGAGTGAAAGAATTGTTTTTGGTTTTTGTCCTGACAGCTTTGACTGTCTGCCTGTTCCCGGTCACAGTCAATGCAGCATCTTCAGGATCCTGCGGCGACAACGTCACATGGAAACTGTCCGACGACGGCACACTGACGATCAGCGGTCAGGGTGACATCGCAGACTGCACAAAAGAGACTCAGCCGTGGTCCTCTGTCAAAGACAAGATCAAAAAGGTCGTCATCGAAGACGGCGTCGGCAGAGTCGGAAAGTACGCATTCTACGGCTGCAAGACTCTGGAAGAGCTGGAGAACAACGGCGGAACGGTCGGAGCACATGCGTTCGAGCTCTGCACAAACCTGAAAAAAATCACGATCGGTGAAAACTGCAAGACTCTGGCAGCTGGTTCATTCAGGAACTGCGCCAAGCTTGAAAGCGTCACCCTGCCCGAGAAGATGAACAACATTGCCGGAAAGGTATTTGAAAACTGCACGTCTCTGAAAGAACTGCAGTTCCCGGAAGGCCTCCAGAAGATCTATCACGATACCATTGGCGGGTGCACAAACCTGACAACCATATGGCTGCCTTCCACGCTGGAGGAAGTCTGGTCAGAAGGATTCAGCACCGTTAAAAATCTGAAGACAGTGTACTATAACGGCACGAAGGAAGACTGGGATAAGATCTCGATCGCTGAGAACAACGATCCGCTTCTGAACGCTGACATCATTTACAAAAAAGACGCTGCTCCGACGCCTACACCAAAGCCGACTCCCACGCCGACTCCTACACCGAAGCCGACTCCAACGCCCGCGCCGACTGCTGCACCTGCTTCTGACGTCATTGTCATGCATCGTCTGTACAACAAGAACTCCGGAGAGCATTTCTATACTGCCAATGAAAAAGAGAAAGACGCTCTTGTCACTTACGGATGGGATTATGAAGGCATCGGCTGGTACGCTCCGGCATCGAGCAAAACACCTGTTTACAGACTGTACAATTCCCGTTCCGGTGATCATCACTACACCATGAAGGAAAAAGAACGTGACGCCCTCGTATCCTTTGGCTGGACATACGAAAAAGTCGGATGGTTCAGCGACGACGCGGAATCCGTCCCTCTGTACCGTGAGTACAATCCGAACATGGAGAAGTGCAACCACAATTACACCACCAACAAGAAAGAGCACGATGCCCTGACGACCCTTCTTGGCTGGCATGATGAAGGCATCGGCTGGTACGGTGTAAATAACTGAGTTGAGATCTGATAACCATCGGCAATCCCGATGGTTTTTTTCAGCTTTGTCTGAGACAATGCGTCATTATCAAAAACTCTTTTCAGCAAATACTCTCATCATCCCAAACGAGATTTCTGATGCAGGAAATCACTTCAGTTCGATTCTATCTTCCTGATGATTATCAAATGGTCAGAAGAAAATTCTCTGTATGTTTATGCCGCAAAAAAAGAAGAACTCTTCTGTTCTTCTCATTCTTCATTCATTGCTTTTTCCACTTCTTCTTCTGTGAATCCTGTCTCTTCCAAAACAGCATTCAGATCAATACGCCCTTTTTTGTACAAGGAAAGCAAAGCATTCAGTCTGCCTTCTTCCAGACCTTCTGCTTTTCCTTTTTCTTCTCCGATCCTGATCCCTTCAGCTTTTCCTTCAGCTTTTCCTTCTGCTTTTGCCTTGTCCAGCTCATACTGCCATTCCATATACAGTTCCTGCTGTCTTTCAAACTTTCTTATTGATCGTTCAGGTATTCTTTCAATGCTATTTTCAGCTCTTCTTCTGTGAATCCTGTCTCTTCCAAAACACCATTCAGATCAAGACGCCCTTTTTGGTATAGTGAAAGCAGCGTATTCAATCTGCCTTCTTCTTTTGCCTTGTCCAGCTCATACTGCCATTCCATATACAGCTCCTGCTCTCTCCGGTCTCTTCGCTTCCATTCTAACGCAGTGTTCACTTCCTGTACAAATAAATCATCTGTGTCTGTGTTTCCGTTCATCACATGTTTCGCAAATGGCTTCAGTTGTTTATTATCCTCTGCTTCCACCGCACAGTTGACAACAATGATATGTCCTTTTCCGATCGTACTTTTTTTGTCCTCATTGGACATTTCATAATGTTCCACTAACCTTCCGGTCTTTGTTTTGTCAAATGCGCAGATAAAGACAACATATGTCTTGAACCGCAATTCATATTCTTCTCCCGGTTCATGGGAATCCACAACCATTGCACACATATTATAGAATGCTCTGTCCAGCAGAAATGTATCGTCTTTCACCTGCATCTCCAGATCAAACAGATGAGTATTGTCTTTTCTGTACACATCAAAGACCACCGCTCTTGAACGGTATGCGTTCTTGATATACTTCTCCTTCACAATGATCTCATCCGGAGATAGCTTCTCCTCCGGCAGGATCCGGCAGATCAGCTGAGCTGTCAGATACGGATCTGAAAAGACAGCAGAAAACATGTAATTGTCAGAAATCGTTAATTCTTCAAATCGTTTGAATTTCATTACATTTCTCCTTCCTGCTTACATATATGCCGGCAGTGAGGAAATGCATAAAAAAGAAAGACCTGATTTCCAGATCTTTCCTGTTTCTGTTATTTTTTGAAACCGTCTCTCAGAGATACGCTGCGGTTGAAGACCAGGTGATCAGCGCTGCTGTCTTTGTTGTCGAGGCAGAAGAAGCCGACACGCATGAACTGGAATGTCGGAGCGTTCGTACCGGTGCGGTTTTCACGGGCATCGAATTCTTTCGCAACATCAAGCATGGACTTTTCAACTTTGACGCCTGTCAGAACAGACAGACTGTCCGGATTCAGAGCATCCAGGAAGTTCTTGTCCGGTCCGTCCGGGTTGGGATCGCTGAACAGGTTGTCATACAGGCGGACTTCCGCGTCGAGACAGTTCTCACTGTCGACCCAGTGGATCGTCGCACCCTTGACCTTGCGTCCGTCAGCCGGATCGCCGCCTTTGGAAAGCGGATCATATTCACACAGAACTTCTGTGATATTGCCGTTGTCATCTTTGACACAGCCTGTGCAGGTAACGAGGTAAGCACCTTTCAGACGGACTTCATTGCCCGGATACATGCGCTTGTACTTCGGTACAGGAACTTCCAGGAAATCATCTTCCTCGATCCACAGATGTCTCGAGAATGTGATCGTATGTGTGCCCTGGGAAGGATCCAGCGGATTGTTTTCGACTTCAAATGTTTCGGACTGACCTTCCGGATAGTTTGTGACGGTCAGCTTGACAGGATGGAGGACTGCCATGGTTCTCTCAGCTGTCGCGTTGAGGTCGTCTCTCAGGCATCTTTCCAGTTCCGAGAACGGAATGATGTTGGAATTCTTCGCAACACCGATCGTATCGCAGAAATTGCGGATGGAAGCAGCGGTATAGCCGCGTCTTCTCAGACCGCACAGCGTCGGCATGCGGGGATCATCCCAGCCGGAAACATACTTTTCTTCAACCAGCTGTCTGAGCTTGCGCTTGGACATGACAGTATGGTCAATGCCAAGACGCGCGAATTCGATCTGTCTCGGCTTGTGGTACGGAATGGAAACATTCTCGACCATCCAGTTGTACAGCGGTCTGTGATCTTCATATTCCAGGGAACACAGGGAATGGGTAATGCCTTCCAGAGCGTCCTGGATCGGATGCGCGAAGTCATACATCGGATAGATGCACCACTTGGTGCCCTGACGGTGATGGTTGATGTAGCGGATGCGGTAGATGACCGGGTCTCTCATGTTGAAATTGCCGCTGGCAAGATCGATCTTCGCCCGCAGCGTCATCTTTCCTTCTTCCACTTCACCGTTCTTCATCTTCTCAAACAGACGCAGGTTTTCTTCAATGGGTCTGTCACGATAAGGGGATCTTGCCGGTGTCGTCGTATCACCGCGGTATTCTCTGAACTGCTCAGGTGTCAGCTCACATACATACGCGAGTCCCTTCTTGATCAGTTCGACGGCATATTCATAGTCTTTGTCGAAATAGTCAGATCCATAGTAGAATCTGTCTCCCCAGTCAAAGCCGAGCCAGTGGATATCCTGCTTGATCGCATCGACATACTCAGTGTCTTCCTTTGCCGGGTTTGTATCATCCATACGCAGGTTGCACAGACCGTTGAACTTTTCAGCCATGCCGAAATCAATGCACAGCGCCTTGCAGTGACCGATATGCAGATAGCCGTTGGGTTCCGGAGGGAAACGGGTATGGACTGTCATGCCTTCAAACTGTCCGCCCGGCGCGATATCTTCTTCAATGAAATTGTAGATAAAGTTTCTGTTCAGATTGACTTCATCTTCATTCACAGTCTTGTTCTCTTCAGCCATAATCAATATCTCCTTGTCTGAACGGGTAATCATCTCTCACAAGTATATACTATTTTGCCGTAAATACACGCCGGATTTCAAGAACAGAAATGAAAAAGGACGTCCGCCGGGGACATCCTGATCCTTCTGTTATTCAGCCTCAGCTGCTTTCTTTTCACCCTTCTTTTCCGCCAGGAGCTTTGTCACGCTGGAGATCCTGACGCACAGCGTGAAGACGTCCATTGCTTTCTGCAGATCCTCAAGAGACGGGAATGTCGGAGCGATACGGATGTTGGAGTCGTTGGGATCCTTTCCGTACGGCCATGTTGCGCCGGCCGGCGTCAGCACGACGCCTGCTTTCTTGGCACGGGAAACGATGTCTTTCGCGCATCCCGGCAGAGAGTCGAACATGATGAAGTATCCGCCCAGCGGCTTCGTCCAGGTACCGACGCCCAGACCGCCGAGGTCTTTTTCAAATGTATTGATGACCGCTTCAAACTTCGGACGGATGATCTCTGCGTGTTTGCGCATGTGTTCCACCAGACCGTGGATGTCACCGAAGAAGCGGACGTGACGCAGCTGGTTGACCTTGTCATGACCGATCGTCTGATGTCTGAGCATGTTGACGAAGTCTTCCATGTTGTTCGGGCTTGTCGCAACAGCAGTGATGCCGCTGCCCGGGAATGTGATCTTGGATGTGGAAGAGAACTTGTATACAAGATCCGGATTGCCGGCCCGCTTGCATTCTGCCAGGATCTCGATCAGATAGTCCTGATGGTCGTCATAGAGATGATGGACGCCGTACGCGTTGTCCCAGAAGATGCGGAAGTCTTTCGCAGCCGGCTTGAGACGGGCGAATCTGCGCACAGTCTCATCGGAATAGGAAATACCCTGCGGGTTGGAATACTTCGGTACGCACCAGATACCCTTGATCGCAGCGTCTTCACTGACCATCTTTTCAACGATATCCATATCCGGTCCGGTCGGTGTCATCGGCACCGGCAGCATCTTGATGCCAAAATACTCAGTGATCGCGAAGTGGCGGTCATAGCCCGGCACCGGGCAGAGGAATTTTACTTCCGGCAGTCTGCACCAGGGCGTATTGCCCATGACGCCGTGTGTCCAGCAGCGGCTGACGGTATCAAACATGACATTCAGCGAGGAGTTTCCGTAGATGATCAGATCCTTCGGATTGTTCTCCATCATATCGCCGAGCAGTTCTCTGGCTTCCTTGATGCCTGTCAGAGCGCCGTAGTTGCGGCAGTCGGTTCCGTCTTCACAGGTCAGGTCAGAGCTGGAATCCAGCACATCCATCATGCCCATCGAAAGATCCAGCTGTTCCTGGCAGGGCTTGCCGCGGCTCATATTGAGGCTGAGGTTCAGGGCCTGTACCTTCTTGTACTTCGCGTTGAGAGACGCAAGTTCTTTTGTCAGCTCTTCCGCTGTCATTTCTGCATAGGGTTTCATATTCGTTTCCTTTCCGGTCGTTTTCAGAAAATAGTTTCAATAACTATACACTGTTTCCGATTCCTTTGACAAGGCATACATGCAGTGAACAGAGAAAAAAGCAGGCATCAGCCCTGCTTCTCCATGTATATTTCTCTGTCATTGTGATCTTCTTCAAAAGCATCGGAGGAGATCCGGATCAGACTTGTCCCGACCGGATCGGTGATATGCTGCATCACCGCCGGATCCATCTGACAGACGGCACCGACCGGCCACAGGACGATGTGTGACGCGTCATTGACATATTCATCCGATTCATTGCCGGCCATGAATGACCAGCCGCTGTCCTGTTCATTGAGCGGCTCATCCCTGGTCATGTATCCCACTTTCCAGTTTTCCTCCAGCAGTTTCTTTGAAACATAGGCGCGCCTGGCAAACATATTGCGCCGCTCGATCATCTCTCCGTAATACTTCCGGTTGTCCGCAAATTCCCGCACCATTGCCTCATCTGCTTCCCGGTC
>JAILCN010000192.1 GCA_024680365.1 Solobacterium sp. | reverse complement strand
CAGCGGTCTGAAACCGTGTCTGATCATCGTTTCCCGCAACAGCATCCTGTTTCCAAACTGTTCTTTTGTGACGCCCGGGTAGTCCGGATGGCTTTCTTCCCCGAAAAAGTCAAAGCTGCCGCCCATATCGATCTCTTCACCGGTCTTTTCGTCAACGAGCGTCAGATCCACTGTGCTGCCCTGGCTGTGGGAAGAGTGTTTGGCGATATACCCCTGCGGAATCAGATCGCTTTTATCCAGCCCCGGATAATACGCTTCCTTCATCTTTGTGTCATCCGGATCCATTGCCCAGTTCACGAAATGCGCAACGGCTCTTGCGGGACGATAGGCATCAAAGATCTTCAGCCTGTATCCCCTGGTCAAGAGCTCGTTGCTGACTTCCTTCAGGGCATATGCCGCTTCCTTCGTCAGAAGCGCAATCGGCTCCTCGTAGCCATCAATATGTTCACCGATGAAGTTGTTCCCGGAATAATAACGGATCTCCAGAGCTGCCTCCGGCAGCGTTTCTGCCAAAGAGACAAAACCCGATGCGTCTGATGACATCGTTACCTGATCCTTTTTCTGCATCTTTTATCTCTTTCTCTTTCCTTTTGCCGGCAGATCCTCAGCGATCGCCGGGATCAGCTTTTCCATCAGTTCCCTGTCGTCAATATCCGCCACCAGCATCTCCTTCGCGCCATCATACGGCAGAGCATACGCCGCCTGCGGGATGATCTTTAAAGCGGATGCGGTCGGTTTCAGCAAAAAGCGGTCATCATAGATGCCGCCGACGACCTTTCCCTGACAGTAGAGCACATACTCGCCCATCATCGGTCTCCAGGATATGCCTTCGAGGTCCCGAAGCTGTTCCAGCACATATTCCAGATATTCTTTTGTCGAAGCCATATTCTCTCCTTCCGGCGCGGTCATTTCATATGCAGACCGTCTGTTTCTGCGTAGTATTCCTCGAGGAATCCTTCCATGAAGTCGTGACGTTTTTCTGCGATCCGTTTCGCTTCTTCCGTATTCATTTCATCTTTGAGCAGCAGCAGCTTGTCATAAAAGTGCTGTACGGACGTTTCCATCGGTCTTTCGTTCTTTCCGCCATACGCAAAGGTCCTGGCAATGCCGACTGCGCCGATGGCGTCCAGTCTGTCCGCATCCTGCACGATCATTCCTTCAAGACTGTCCGGACGTTTTCCCCGGTTTTTGCTGAAGGAGACGGCGTTGATGATCCGGCAGATCTTCTCCGTCGTTTCCGTATCGATGTTCTGGCTGCTCAGAAAATTCCTGGAGTTTTCGTTGTTTTCCGTATGAAAGAGCTTATGGTCATCCGCGTCGTGCAGAAGCGCTGCCAGCGAGATGATGAAAAGATCACTTTCGGGATGTTTCTCCGCGATCTTCACCGCGTTGCGGTATACCCGCAGCGAATGTCCGGCATCATGTCCGTCCGCGTTGTTTTCAAACAGCTGTTCAATGTATCGTTTTGCGTTTTCAACGACCGTATTATTCATTTCGTTTTCCATTATACTTTCTGCCCTGGCAGCTGTCTCTTCGGATCAGTTCGTTCTTCAGATGGTTCAGCACTTTCTTCTTGTTCAGCACCCAGTGCGGCGCCAGCAGATCTCCGGGCATCGGATCGCCGCTGACCCGTTCGACTGTGATCTCCGGCGGGAGGATCTCCAGCTGGCGGATCAGGATATCGATATATTCCTCTTCGCTCAGCAGCGGAAATGGAACAGTTTGGTACTCCCTGCCCAAGATGGAATCTTTCAGCACGTTCAGCATATGGAATTTGACGCCGTCGACCGGAAGCTTCGCGACGTCTTCCGCCGTCTTCAGCATGTCCTCCCCTGTCTCTCCGGGAAGACCGTTCAGGACATGGACACAGATCCGCAGCTCCTTCTCTTTTGCCCGGTATACGCTGTCTGCGAATTCCTGAAAAGTATGGCAGCGGTTGACGCGCTCAGCCGTACGGTCATTTGAGGTCTGCAGACCGAGCTCCAGCCAGACCGGCCTTCTCTGATTCGCCTGCGCGAGAACTTCAAGTATATCATCCTGCAGGCAATCGGCTCTTGTCGCGAGCGCAACAGCAGCCACTTCTTCTTTCCCAAGAAACGGCTCCAGCATTTCCCTGATCTTTTCTGCCGGCGCGTAGGTATTGCTGAAGGACTGGAAATAGGGAATGGTCAGACTGTCCGGCCATTTCTTCCGCATGATCTCCTTATTCTTCTCATACTGGACCAGCAGATCTTCCGGGGAAAAGCGGTTGGTCTCCCCCGCGCCTCCGGCGGAGCAGAACGTGCAGCCGCCATAGCCTTTGGTCCCGTCCCGGTTGGGACAGGTCATTCCCGCATCCAGCATGACCTTGACCGCGCGGCGTCCGAAAAGCCTCCTTGTCTCAAAGGAGAGCGTGTGCCAGCGTCTTTCATCATCGGAATACGGGAAGCTCATGTTCAGATGGTATTCTCCGTCCGGATATCAGACATAGTTCACATGGGAATTGGAAGTCACGATCATGATCACGATGAACGTGATCACCGAGGCGGCCGTACTGATGATCTGTATCGTCTTCACGATGGAGGGCTTTACTCCGAGCAGGATCAGCACAGAGGTGATGACGCTGACCGC
>JAILCN010000125.1 GCA_024680365.1 Solobacterium sp. | reverse complement strand
TTTTCATTTCTCCGGCGTTCCCATTCCTCTTCTTCTTTCAGCCATTTGTCGACGACGGTGCTTTCCCTTTCTTTCAGATCGCTGTCAACGAGAACGATGGACAGTGTTCTGTAGACCAGGGCATCCGCGTTGTAGACCTGGGTTTCACCGGCAGCGGAAGGGTAGTTTTCCCAGACGATGTTGTAGTCATAGGAAACAAGTTCCGGTGTGAAGGATGTTCCGTTCAGGGAGAAACTCCACTTTGCGCCTTCATCCAGAATGAACTGGAATCCCATGCTGTCGCTTTCCTTCAGTGTCATATCATAGCGGTCTGTGAGATAGACAGTCGTATCTTCTTTGTTGACAGGGGAGACATGGGCATTTCCTTCCGCAGTGATCAGAACAGAGTCTTTGAATTTGCGGTCCTTTGTAAACAGATCCGGAAAGTCGTGACTGAAGCTTTCGCCGGGAACGGCAGGGATCTCTGCCTCAGACATCACTTTTTCCGCATCCATGTTCATCGTGATGGATACATGCGCGCTGAGATCACTGAGGTCTGTGTCGAAGCCGAAGTCTGTGACTTTCATGTCATAGGAATCCAGGCCTTTTCGGATCAGATACAGACCGTCATTTGGGATCCTGACAGCGGCGCATCTGTAGCCGGAGTTTTTCAGAGCCCAGAACACCAGGCTTTCATTTTCAGGGATGACGGGACCGTAATGACTGCCTTTCAGGTCGAAGTTCACCCGGTCGCCTGCTTTCACCGTAAAGGTATGTTCTTTCGTCTGGACGTCGTTCAGCTCAGAGAGCACAGAAGCGGTGGAAGTATGGACCTGATTCGTAAATGCCGTATCGGAAAAAGTGACTTCCTTCGGCCACTTTCCTTCCTGGATCATGCCGTATTCATCTGCCATTTTCACATCTGTTCCGCCGGCTCCGGCAAGTACAGAGACCGGCCAGAGCAGAAAGGCAGACGCCGTCAGGCAGAGTGCAGTTCTTTTCAGTATGTGTTTCATGGATCCCTCTTTTCTAAAGCTTCAGGCCAAGGAAGTATCCGTTTTCGTCTTCTTCCAGGACCTCAAAGCCGCAGTGGCGGTAAAAGCCGACAGCTCTCGGATTATTCTTCGCGACGCCGAGGCAGACACCTCTGACATGATCTTTTTTCAGCCGTTCGAGAAGAGCCTCCATTAACATCGTGCCGTGGTGATTGCCGGTATATTCCTCCAGAATATCAATATGCAGATGGGCTGGATATTCTTTATATGCAAGTTCATATTCATGCAGAGCGTCTTCTGCCCGTCTGTCATAGGGCGGACCGAGTGCTCTGATCGCTTCCGCGTACGGTTCCATGTTCCGGATCCAAGTCATCGCGTCCTCGGCGCAGAGGATATATCCTCTCGGTATTCTGTCTTCATCCAGCAGGACATAGGCTGTTTCATGATCCAGATATTCGTCACAGTACAAAGCAAGCGACATTTTTCCGTGCTTTTCATCTGTCCTGGCTTTTTCGCTGGCGGTTGCCATATGAATGGAACGGAGCGTTTCTCTCCATTCCGGGCGGTATTCTTCAACTGTCATTTTTCCTGTATACATCGTGTACCTCTTGTTTCTGCATCAATCATACTATGAACGTCCATGAATTGTAATGTATCATATATGGTATGAGGAAACGTGTTACATATACTGTGAAAAGCGCGCAGGAGGGCATGGCTCTGAAGACATTTCTTTCGTCTGAGCTGTCTCTTTCCCGAAGGGAGATCACCCGTCTGCACCAGAGCAGTTCCATTCTGGTAAACGGAGAAACAGCCAGGCTGACGGCAGAGCTGAAAAAGGGCGATGTGATCCAGGTCATCTTTGTGAAGGAAACAGAGATGCCGGAAGACATTGACATTCTGTACGAAGATAATGATTACGTGATCGTAAACAAGCCGGCCGGTCTTTCCGCTCATAAGCAGAGCGAAGACATTCCCGATATGGGCATCCTGCTCAGAAAGCACTACGGAAATGAATTTACAGTACGGCCGATGGGAAGGCTGGACAGATATGTTTCCGGCATCATGCTGTATGCGAAGAACAAGCAGGCAGCTGCGCGGATCGCGAAAGAACGGGAAGACGATCTTCTGCACAAGGAATACCTCGCGTTCTGCGGCGGCATCTTCGCGGAAAAGAGCGGAACGATGGAATACCGCCTGGCAAAGGAAGCCGGAAAGTACGGCAGAAGCGTGATGGAAGAAGGGCAGCTGTGCATCACGGATTACGAAGTGATCAATGAATACAGCAGCTTCAGCCTGGTCAGAATCGTGATCCGCACCGGCAGAACGCACCAGATCAGGGCAGGCATGGCAGCCGCGGGACATCCGCTGCTCGGCGACTCGCTGTATCACGGCAATACGAACCTGATCAGAAGACCGGCCCTGCACTGCGCAAAACTTTCCTTTGTTCATCCGAAGACAAAGAAACCGATCGAACTCACATGTCCGCTGCCTGCGGATATGGCAAAAATACGCAAAGGAGGAAGTGATAATGAACATTGAAACGATCATCAGAAAAGTATCTTTATACCGCAGCGGCTGTACCCTCACGCGGGAAGGCGGCGTCAGCCTGAGCGCAGGCACCCAGGCCTGCCGCATTGAAGGACTGACATCCGGCGCCAGCACGGACTCTGTCCGGATCCGCACATCCGAAGGCTGCACAGCGTCCGGCGTGCAGGTCATGTATCCGGATGAAGAGGAACAGAAAAAAAGAACGGAAGAGATCGACGGACAGATCGCCCTGTGCGATGCCCGCATGGCTGCTGTCGATACCCA
Source organism: Solobacterium sp. (assembly GCA_024680365.1). Lineage (GTDB taxonomy): Bacteria > Bacillota_I > Bacilli_A > Erysipelotrichales > Erysipelotrichaceae > Bulleidia. The sequence goes on along the minus strand of JAILCN010000125.1, from coordinate 2,864 downwards.
GGAGGCACTGTGGAAGGAAAACATCCGCTTCCCGAAGAAAGAGAACGCTGAGCTGGATCTTCTGCTGCGCTACGCGGATCTTCTGCCGGAAAAACTGGAAGAGTGCGCAAAGAAAAAAGCACAGCTGAAGAAGGAAAAAGAACAGCTTCTGAAACAGAGGGAAGAGATCGAGAAGAAGATCTCCCGTCCGTATGTCACTGTTCTGTTAACAGCGGAGAAAGAAGGCACTTACTATGTGCAGGCGGAATACAACGATTACAGCGCGTCCTGGAATCCTGTCTATGAGATCCGGGCGGAAGGCGAAGAAGATCCGCTTCTGCTGAGACTGCGGGCAGCGATGCGCCAGAACACCGGGGAAGACTGGAAGGACGTTCCGGTCACGCTGTATACAGGCAACCCGTCGGTCTCCGGAAACATTCCGGTCCTGCCTGAGACACATCTGAAATTCCGTGAAGAAGTCAAATACGCCAGAATGGCATCCGCTCCGATGGCAAAGAACATGATGCTTGGAGCGGCTTCCGCGATGATGGACATGGCGATGGCGGACGGCGCAACGGCGGAAATGTCATTTGAAGAAGCGGCAATGACTTCCGCGGAAGTCAATGAAGGCGAAACAATGACCGAATATGTTCTGCCGGGTGTCTGGAGCATCGTTTCAGATTCCAGTGACGTCATGGCAGACCTGAACCGGAAAGAGATCCCCTGTTCGTATCATGTCGTTTCCGTTCCGAAAAAAGATGCCGGCGCGTATCTGGCAGCGGAAGTGAAAACAGCCGATCTTGAAGACATTCTCAATTCCAGCGCGTCCGTTTACCTGAAAGGAACGTATGCGGGAGACGTCATGATCAATGCCGATCTGACAAAAGAAACATATGATCTTTCCCTGGGCAAGGATGAGACCGTAAAGGTGAAACGTGAACAGAAAAAGAAGTATACATCCTCAGTCCTGTTAAAAGGACAGACAAAGACGGAATATGTCTATGAGATCACCGTCGTTTCCAATAAGAAGAAAGACTGCCGCATCACCGTCATCGATCAGATCCCGGTATCCGATGAAAAGACGATCATCGTCGACAAGGGCGAACTGAGCGGCGGAAAACTGAATGAAGAGAGCGGCGAGGTGAAATGGGATCTCACCATGAAGCCGCAGGAAAAGAAAGTGTTCACGCTTTCCTGGACCGTCAGCTGGCCGAAGGATAAGAAGATCACAGAAACAGCAGTTTCTTCCGGCTCCCGTTTCTGCCCGGAATGCGGCGCCAGAGTGTTCGGACAGTTTTGCCCGGAATGCGGCGCCAGAGTCCTGTAGAAAAAGAAAAGGTAATTTCATTTCAAAAGTAAAAATCAGACAGGAGATCCGGAAAGGAAACTCCTGTTTTTCTTTCTGAGGAAGATTCAAAGGCTATATTCCAAACTTCATATTTACAACAATTCTGAAAACCTGTATAATCATTTGGCGAGTGGTTAAAACCCGCTCCTTGCCAGAAATGGCCGTTTAGACCAGAAGGAGGTGTACTGAATGAAAAAGTATGAGGTCATGTACATCATCAAGGATTCTGTCGAAGCTGAAGCACGTGCTGCTCTGATGGAGAACCTGCACAAGATCATCACCGACAACGGTGGAAAGATCAACAAGACAGATGAATGGGGTATGAGAGATTTCGCATACCGTATTGATGACATGTACAAAGGTTATTACGTTGTAACAGCCTTTGAAGCAGACAATGACTGCGTAAAAGAATTTGATCGTCTGATGCGCATCAACCAGAACGTTGTCCGTTTCCTGATTACCGTGGACGAAGCTCCGGCTCAGGAGGCAAAGAAATGATCAACCGTGTTGTATTGGTTGGCAGACTGACAAGAGACGTTGAGGTCCGCAAGACCCAGTCCGGACTGTCCGTTGCGTCGTTTACCGTCGCATGTGACAGAAGAGGATCGAGAGGTCAGGACGGACAGCAGCAGACAGCTGACTTTATCAGCTGTGTTGCATGGAGACAGACAGCTGACTTCCTCGGCCAGTATGCGCGCAAAGGCGCAATGGTCGGCGTTGACGGCAGGATCCAGACAAGAAGCTATGACAGAGACGGCCAGAAAGTCTATACGACAGAAGTCCTGGCTGACAGTGTCCAGCTCCTGGAGTCCAGATCCCAGTCAGAAGCCAGAATACAGTCAGGCGGTTACCAGAACAGTTATCAGGGCGGATTCCAGGACAGCTATCAGCCGTCTTACAGTCAGCCTTCCTATTCCCAGCCTTCACAGCCGGTACAGGAAGATAACAGTCTGGATTTCTCGGGATCATCCCTGGATATCAGCAGCGATGATCTGCCATTCTAAGAAAGGAAGACAAAATGCCTTATAAGAAACAGAGAACAGGACGCAGAAAGGTCTGTTACTTCACAAAGAACAATATTTCCTACATTGACTATAAGGATGTTGAACTGCTGAAGAAGTTCATCAGCCCGAACGGCAAGATCACACCGCGCCGTGTCACAGGAACAAAAGCGAAGTATCAGCGTCAGCTGGCTGTTGCGATCAAGCGCGCACGTCAGATGGCTCTGCTGCCTTACGTAGAGGACTAACTCGAAGAACGAACTCCGGAAACGGAGTTTTTCTTTTTTCGGTGAATATGGATTTCTCCGGCATATATGTAAGCAGGAAGGAGAAATGTAATGAAATTCAAACGATTTGAAGAATTAACGATCTCTGATAATTACATGTTTTCGGCTGTCTTTTCAGATCCGTATCTGACAGCCCAGCTGATCTGCCGGATCCTGCCGGAGGAGAAGCTTTCACCCGATGAGATCATCGTAAAGGAGAAGCGGATCAAAACAAGTTACCGGTCCAGATCAGTGATCTTTGATGTGTAC
>JAILCN010000124.1 GCA_024680365.1 Solobacterium sp. | reverse complement strand
GAGCAAGAGATACGGCTTCATCTATGTCGACTGTGATGACTATGGCCAGGGAACGTTCAACAGATACCGCAAGAAGAGTTTCTACTGGTACAAGGACATCATCGCTTCCAACGGCGCAAAGCTGTTTGAAGAAGAATGATCCAATTCCGATAAAGGAATCAAAACTCTAAAATTATGAAGGTGATGTTTCAGAAAGCATCACCTTTTTAAGATTTCATGCATGTTTATAAAAAACAGTTTTCAAGAAGCCGGTTTCGTTGTAGACTGCTAATCATGGCACGAAAGTTGAAAAAACCAGTGAAATATACGCTTCTGTGGATTGCCGGCATCGCAGGAATCATTACATTGTTTCTTCTGCTGAGGACGATCGGACTGTATCTGATGGATCTGTATACTGTTCTGGAACATAACGACCAGCAGGAACTGATCGAATACCTGAGCAGGGGATCAGAACTGAGCGGTCTGTTTACCGTGTATGTGATGAGCATTCTTCAGGTCGTCAGCATCATCCTTCCCGGCATTCTCGTGCAGATGTCTTCCGCGCTGATCTACGGATGGTGGAAGTCATTCATCGTCTGCTGGCTGGGCTTTGTCTCCGGCAACGCGATCGTCTTCGTGGCTGCCAGGATCATGAGCAAATCCCTGACCGACGCGCTGCATCTTGAACGAAGGGGCGGCTGGCTGATCCGTCAGATGAACCGCCGTGATCCCGCTTATGCCGTAGCGCTGGCCTGCATGGTCCCCGGCATTCCCAACGGCATCATTCCCTATATCGCGGCTCGATCGAAACTGTATCTGCATCAGTTTGCCTACGCGGTCGGAGCTTCCTGCTGGATCCAGATCGTTCTCAACTGCATTGCCGGCCACTTTCTGGCGCACGGGCACTATATCGTCAGTCTGATCGCGATCCTCCTGCAGATCGTTATGCTGTTTGTCGTAACGGCGAACAGAGAGAAGCTCCTCAGCTTCCATAAATCCAGATGAAGCACTTCTTCGGGAGTGCTTTTTGCATGTCCGGCGTGTAAAATAAAAACGGAGAAAAGAATATGGATCTGAATGGAAAAAGCGCGGTCGTTACCGGCGGAGCAATGGGAATCGGAAAAGCATGTGCTGTGGAGCTGGCCAGAGCAGGCTGCAGAGTCACAGTTGCAGATCTGAATGAAGAAGAAGGAAAGCGCACAGCGGAAGAGATCGGGGGACTGTTTGTAAAGACGGATATCGGAAGTGAAGCGGATGTAGATCACCTGTATGAAACCGTGAAGCAGCACTTCGGGGGAACGGACATCCTGGTCAACAATGCTGCGATACAGACAGACATCTCATTTGAAGAGACAACACCGGCAAGCTTCAAGAAAGTCATCGACACGAACCTGTACGGTACATTCCTGATGATCTCGGTGTTTTCCCGGGAAATGAAACCCGGATCGACGATTTTGAACATGCTGTCGGTACACTATGAACAGCCAAGACTGAACAAGTTTGCCTATGATGCCTCAAAAGCCGGCATAGCCATGCTGACGAAAGAAACGGCACTTGCCTTAAGCAGTAAAGGCATTACAGTCAACGGCATCAGCTACGGTGCTGTTCGAACACCGATGAACGCGGAATGGTGCGATGATCCTGTCAAAAGCGCAGGAGTCAGAAAAAACATTCCGCTTGGCTGGATCGCTGAAGCGGAAGAGATCGCTGTATATGTGAAAGTCATACTGGAGTCCTTCAGTGAACATGCAACCGGATCGATCTTCACGATCGACGGCGGCAGAAGACTGAAGTAACTTCAGTTTTTTTATGCATTTCCTCACTGCCGGCATATATGTAAGCAGAAAGCGAGGAATACGCAATGAAGTATAAACGATTTGAAGAATTAACGATCTCTGACAATTACATGTTTTCGGCAGTCTTTTCAGATCCGTATCTGACAGCCCAGCTGATCTGCCGGATCCTGCCGGAGGAGAAGCTTTCACCCGATGAGATCATCGTAAAGGAGAAGCGGATCAAAACAAGTTACCGGTCCAGATCAGTGATCTTTGATGTGTAC
>JAILCN010000121.1 GCA_024680365.1 Solobacterium sp. | reverse complement strand
ACTTTATCGTGATGATAAGACCATATCTGAGCGAACAAAGAACACCCTGGCGGAGGCCGCACAAAGAAAGATCTGTTTTGTCCCGGTGACCGGACGTTCCATACTGGGTGTGGACAGATTGATCCGCGAACTGCCGTGGATCCGTTATGTGATCACCGGAAACGGAGCCCGGATCTATGACCTTGCGTCGAATACAGTGATACACGAAGAATTGCTTCCTGCCTCTCAGGTCATAAAAATGCAGGAGCTTTCTCTGACACTGCCGGTTGCCTGTGCCTGCTACATCGGTGATCAGGGATATATTTCCCGGCATGACTATGACCGTCTGGACGCGTATCTGCCGGATAAAAACCTGCTGAAAGACGTGCGGCGTCTGCATGAACCGGTGGAAGATCTTGCGGAAACACTCAGAGAGAAGCAGCAAGGGGTGCTGAAGTTTCAGGTCTACTTTTCAGACGCCAACTTAAGGAAGCCTGTCACAGACGCGTTTTTGAAGGCCTTTCCGGACATTTCCGCAGCAAGTACGCTGGAATACAACGTCGAGATCACCTCGAAGAACGCAGATAAAGGACATGCGCTGCGTGTGTTATGCGATCATCTTCACATGCCGCTGTCCGCTGCGATTGCCTTCGGCGACGGCGTGAACGATATGACGCTTCTCTCGCAGGCGGGAATCGGTGTCGCTATGCGGAATTCAATGGCTGAGGTGTTTTCCGCTGCGGATGCAGTCACTGATACAAACAATCATGACGGTGTCGCATCGTATATCGAGCAGCATCTCCTCTAAAGACGGATCTGACCGTGAACATTGCAAAGGAAGGAAGAACAACGATGAAGATCAGTATTCAGACAGGTAATGTCATAGATTGTATCGGTTACGAAAAGGGCTATGCGCTGTTCCGGGAAGCGGGATTCGACGCCATTGACTGGAATCTGGATCATTCCGCCAAGGCCCCGGAACTCATGAGCGGTTCATGCAGGGGGAAATGTGTTTTCGAGAAACCGCTGGAGGACATTCTGGCGTACTACAAAGAAGAACTGGACGCCATACACGCAAATGGACTTGAGATCACCCAGGCCCATGCGCCGTTTCCTCCATACGCCGCGAATGATCCGGAACTGACCGGGTATGTCGCTTCTATTACCCGTAACATGATCGAATTCTGTGACAAGGTCGGCTGCGGGAACCTGGTCGTTCACGGGATCAACCCTGTTTTTGATGATAATGACATCACACTGGAAGATGTCAGAGAAATGAACATCCGGTTTTATGCCTCATTGATACCTGTTCTTCTGAAAAGTAACGTAACGGTGTGTCTGGAGAATCTGCCTGTCGGAAGAAACCGTGGAATGGATAAGCTCGAAGGCATCTGCTGCGATCCTCAAGATGCCGCGGAGCTGATCGATACGCTGAACGAAATGGCGGGAAGGGAAGTCTTTGGTCTGTGTCTGGACACCGGACATCTAAACCTCATCCGCCGTGATCCCCGGCGTTACGTCGCCGTGCTCGGCCGCAGGATCAAAGCGACCCATCTGCACGACAACAACGGATTCACTGATGAACACATCGTTCCTTTCGCGGGTACGATGAACTGGAAGCATCTGTGTCAGGCACTTCATGACGCCGGCTACTCCGGAGACCTGAGTTTTGAAACATTTCTTCAGACCGAGCATGTTCTCAGATTCGACGAGGATCTGCTGTTGCCCTGGCTCAAACTGATCCATGCCTGCGGAGAGGCATTTGCAAAAACCGTCAGTCCCTGACGCGGGACTGACGGTCCGGCGTCTTCGCTTTTTCTTTGATTTGAAGTAGTCTCAAAAACGTCCGGCAGGATGCCTGAGAGATTGAGGAGCAGCTGGTCATGATTGCTGGCTTTACAGACGAAGAACTGAAAAGAGGATACAGACGTTATTGCCTGTCATTGACAGGAGAGAACAGTCATGTCTTTGAACTGGCGCTGGGACAAGGAAGTTTATCGATCGGAACAAAAGGCATATCGGAAGGAGAATTTGACATCTGGGTAGATCCGGGAGCTCCGATCAACTGGGATGCTCTTAACGGGCACTATACCGGACATGGGGCAATGCACAAAGAACAATAC
>JAILCN010000114.1 GCA_024680365.1 Solobacterium sp. | reverse complement strand
AGCTGAGATTATACGGCGAGCTGCTCACAGCAAACATGAGCATGCTCACCCAGGGTGCGAAGGAAGTTACTGTGACCAGCTATTATGACGGCAGTGAAGTAACTATACCGCTGGACCCAAGATGGTCTCCGTCGAAAAATGCCCAAAGCTATTACAAGCGCTATGCCAAGTCGAAGACAGCAGTGAAAGAAAAGAACCGCCAGCTTGATGATACCAATGAGAACATAGAATATCTGGAGTCATGCCTTGCTTTCATTGAGAATGCGCAAAGCATCGCAGAGCTCGAAACACTCCGTACTGAACTGGAAGAGACAGGCTTCATCAGAAGGAGGCACGCTGCCGGCAGAAAACCGCCGAGATTCAAGGCAAATCCGCGGCAATATGAAACTACTGACGGATTCGTGGCCCTCGTCGGAAGAAACAACCGCGAGAATGATGTTTTGACGCTGGAGATGGCTTCGCGCGGCGATTACTGGCTCCATACAAAAGACATCCCGGGCTCGCATGTGATCCTGAAATCCGGCGGGCACGATGTGACTGAGACCGCGATACTGGAGGCGGCGGGTCTGGCGGCTTTGTACAGCAAAGCAAAAGGCTCGGAAAACGTTCCGGTCGACTATGTACCTGTCCGCTACGTAAAGAAGCCATCAGGCGCAAGACCCGGCAAAGTCATTTTCACCCACAATAGAACAGTGTATGTCGACCCAGGTGAGCCGGACAAAAAGTAAGAGTCTGCTGCTCACACAGTATGCCTGCCACTGCATGAGGCGCAGGAAAATCCGGCATGCAGAAAACGGCCAAAACAAAAAAATACGGTAAAACGACATTTAAAACACTATTTTCGACATAAACTCAGATTCCCTCTTGTATTCCCCAAAGAACAGGCTTAAGTTTACCGTGAAACAGATCCGGAAACTTATACAGTAAGGAGGCGAAAATGAGCAGCAGTAATGAAAGCTGAGAGAACAAGTGTAAGATCATACGATCACACTGCATCATAAGGGAATACAGACAACAGAAAACGATAAAAAAGCAAACAGAAAAAACTGAGATCAGAAGATCGGCCTGATGCAGCAGAAACAGACTACTGCCTGGCTGAAGATCTGATCTCAACATCAAGGAAACCTGACATCCGTACGATATTCAGTATTATATAAAAAGTATATTTCAGAAGCAGAAGCAACTACATATGTTCTTGCCTATCTGCCGCGGAATGATCAGCAGCTTACGTTTACTGCGTATCGGATCTGATAACGGCGCACCGCTATAAGCATATATTTTCCATGCGGCGGCGCCGTTTTTTGCTGCTTTTATCGTCCGCTGCGAAGCGTATCCAGCACTGCTTGGAAGTCTTCTGGAAGATCTGCCTTGAATTCCAGGTATTCTCCGGTCCGCGGATGCACGAACCCTAGCACGCCCGCGTGCAGCATCTGTCCGCCTGTTATATGTACTGTCCTGCTCCCTGTGCGTACTGTCTCATCGCCGGAACCGTACACCTTATCCCCGACCAGCGGATGCCTGATATACGCCATGTGGACTCTGATCTGATGAGTCCTTCCTGTTTCCAGCCTGCACTCTACAAGGGTGCACGATCCGAACCTTTCCATGACCCGGTAGTGTGTAACTGCCCTTTTCGCATTTGATCCGTCTATCTGTCTGCGCTTGCGGTCTTTATAGTCCCGCCCGATCGGCTGATCTATCGTACCGGTATCTTCTTTGATGTTATCTCTTACAAGCGCGGTATAGCGCCGCGTGACAGAGTGCTCGAAAAGCTGCCTGGAAAGTGATGTATGTGCCGCGTCGTTCTTTGCGATCATGATGAGTCCGCTGGTGTCTTTGTCGATCCGGTGTACGATTCCAGGCCTCTGCACCCCGTTGATCGACGAAAGACTCCCGGCACAGTGGAAAAGCAGCGCGTTGACCAGCGTCCCTGTCAGATTTCCCGGCGCCGGGTGCACGACCATGCCTTTTGGCTTATTCACGACTATCACGTCGTCATCTTCGTACACTATATCGAGAGGAATGTCTTCCGGAAGAACATCGAGCGGCTCAGGGTCCGGCAAAGTCACCTCGATCAAAACCCCCTCAGCCGGCTTGATCTTTTTTGAAGATACCGCCTCGCCGTCAGCTGTAACAAAGCCCTGTTCTATCAGCTGCTGCGCGCGTGACCTTGAAACATCCTCAAGCATATCAGCGATGAGAGTATCTATTCTGCCGGAACCTTCCGGTGCACTGAAACTGTACTTCTCCATCACTTCTCACCGCTTTCGTCTTCAGTTTCAGCATCATCCCCGGATCCTCCTTTTCCCTTCAGATCCGGTTTCTCCTCTTCATTATTGAAAAACAGCAGACAGAAAACCATCAGCCCGCATCCGCATGTCACAGCAATGTCTGCCACATTGAACACCGGCGGGAAAATGCTGAATGATATCATATCAGTGACCTGACCGCAGAGGAATCTGTCAATCATATTTCCTATCCCGCCAGATGCTATCAGGGCGAACGAGATCTTGAAAAGCTTGCCTTTAAGACCGCTTCCTATATCTTTTGAGATCATATAGATGGCTCCTGCGATCAATATAGCCGGAAGGATCAGCAGAAACCTGCGGTTTCCTGCAAACATCCCGAATGCTGCTCCGCTGTTCTCCACGTGAACTATTCGGAGAAAGTCGCCGATCACATGGATCACTTCGCCGTCTGCCATTCCACGAACCAGATACTTTGTCAACTGGTCCAGCACTATCACGATCACACCTATCAATACATAAATCATTGTTTCCGCACGTTGCCCCGCACATGACTTCAGCGCTTTCATCACCCAGGCTGCGTCTTCAGGCGATGAGCTTATCTGCCGTTAATTACCTGTCTGTCATTGCCCACCTATAAAAAACTGCGGGGCTCGATCTGAACCCCGCAG
>JAILCN010000008.1 GCA_024680365.1 Solobacterium sp. | reverse complement strand
CGGGGGAATGCAGGTGTCGGTAAGATTGCAGACGGCTTCATTTTCATGATCCGTCATCCACTGTTCGACTTCAAATTTCGGGAGTTTCATAGTATTAATCGTAGAAAATTTTGGATAAGAAGTTCTTTGCGCGTTCGGTCTGCGGATCGGCGAAGAAGTCTTCGGACTTTGCAATCTCCACTATTTCACCTTCATCGAGGAAGATGACGCGGTCCGCAACTTTGCGGGCAAAGTTCATCTCATGGGTGACGACAACCATCGTCATGTCCTGCGCACCGAGGTCTTTCATGACATCAAGCACTTCCTTGATCATTTCCGGATCAAGGGCGGAAGTCGGCTCATCAAACAGCATGACTTCCGGATTCATGCACAGCGCTCTGGCAATGGCGACACGCTGTTTCTGACCGCCCGAAAGCTTGGAAGGATATTCATCGCGCTTGTCTGCCAGGCCGACTCTTGTCAGAAGCTCCATCGCGGTGTTTTCCGCTTCTTCTTTTGATCTTCCGGCAACGCTTGTCTGTGCCAGCATGCAGTTTTCCAGGACGGTTTTGTTTGCGAAGAGGTTGAAGTGCTGGAAGACGAATCCCATCTTCTTGCGCTGCTCGTAATACTTCGCGGTGTTTTTCGGATCCATTTTCTCGTCATCGAGATAGATGGCTCCTTTGTCTGCTTTTTCCAGACCGTGGATGCACCTGCACAGTGTGCTCTTGCCGGAACCGGACGGTCCGATCAGACAGACGATCTCGCCTTCATCAATTTCAAGATTGATGTCCCTCAGTGCTTCCAGTGTACCAAAGGTTTTGTAAAGATGCTCTACTTTAATCACTTTGCGCCATCCTCCGTTCCACTTTTTTGGAGATATATGAGGTGATGATCGTCATAAACAGATACATGATGCCGGCGAGGATCAGCGGATCGAGATAGTCATAATATCGTTTGCCTAATACCTGCGCGCTGTAGAGAAGCTCCAGGGCGCCGATATTGGAGATCAGCGAACTGTCTTTGATCAGGGTGATGAACTCAGATACCAGCGGCGGAATGATCAGCTTGAATGCCTGCGGCAGGATGATCTCCTTCATCATGACCGGATAGGGGATGCCCAGTGTTTCGCCGGCTTCCCACTGTCCTTTGTCAACGCTCTGGATACCGGAACGGATCAGTTCCGTCTGGTATGCGCCGGAGTTGCAGGAAAGAGCAATCAGACCGACGATATACGGGTCCGCGCTCATTCTTGTACCGGTGATGCGCTGGTAGAGAACCGGCACACCCAGGTAGAAGAACAGCACCTGCAGCAGCATCGGAGTTCCCCGGAAGATCTCAACGTAGATATTTCCGATCACCCGCAGGATCCTGCTGCCCGAGAGCTTGGCTGCTGCGAACAGAACGCCGATGACACATCCGATCGCAATGGCGCCGAGCGCCAGCATTAATGAAACACCGGAGCCCCTGACCATGAATAACAGATTTTCAGATGTGAAAATATCACTCATAGAATATTACAGTCCGTACTTTTCCTTCAGAGCCTTGCAGTCTGCACTCTCAAGGAATGCCTTGACCGCGTCGTTGACTGCCTTCATCAGACTGTCATTGCCTTCTTTGGCGATGATATAGTTCTGCTCGTCGAGCAGTGTGCCTTCGAGGATCTTGTATCCGCCGGCTTTGACATAGTTATCCGCAACCGGCTTGTCCATAATGACTGCGTCATATGCGCCGCCCTTGAGGGATTCCACGCAGATGCCCATGTCTTCGATCGCTTTTACAGTTGCACCTTCAACGTTGTTTGCGCAGTCCTCACCGGTTGTCCCGAGCTGTGCGCCGATCGTCTTGCCTTTCAGATCGTCAACTGTTTTCATGTCGCTGTCAGCGTTGACCAGAGCGACTTCCGCAGATTCATGATACGGTTCAGAGAAGAGCACTTTACGGTCTTTGTCATAGGTGAAGCCGGAGATGCCGAGGTCGACCTGATCTGCCTGGAGCGCGGAAATGATCGTGTCAAAGCTCATCTGCTTCCACTCGTGATCATAATTATATCCGTTCTCATTCATCCATGTGAAGAGCCATTCGCCCATTTCATAGTCAAATCCGGTGACGGAACCGTCAGCGTTGAGATCGTCATACGGAGGGTAGTCCGGTGAGATGCCGATCAGGATCATCTGCTTTTCTGCTGGTGTATCTGCTGTTGGCTGGCCGGCAGGTGTACTGCTGCTGCAGGCAGCGAGCGCAAGAGCCATAACGGCTGTAAGTCCTGCTTTGAATACGTTGTTTTTGAACATGTTTCTTTCCTCCTTGTTTTCCGGCACCCGGAAAATGAAAACGTCTCCGGAGTATCCATTCCAGAGACGATATCTGTTATCGCGGTGCCACTCTGGTTGCAGGCAGTGCCTGCCACCTCAAGCCGTTAACGCCGGCATACGTTCATTCCTACTTTTCTGTTCAGAATGACCTCTCCCAGATGCGGTTCACGATCTTCATACCTGCCGGTCTTCCACTCTGTACCGGCTCGCTGGAGGCGTTCGATCGCTACTCTTCTGTTCGCTGAGTTATAGAAAATATAGGTTTCTTTTGAAAGAATGTCAATCGTTATTTTCATGAAAATAGTTTCAGGGGATGTTGTGCTTCTTTGCGCTCCGTCGGCTTTGCGTGTATGGTATTGTTGTCATTGCCGGCAGGAGGGTGAGCAGAAATGGATAAGCAGATCAATATTAATGTAAATGAAGTAAAGGACGCCTCTGAGAAACAGAGGATATCCCGTCTGATCCTTGAAGCGCTGCCTGACTGGTTTGGCATCGCGGAGTCAAGAGAAAAATATATCAGAGAAAGCGCGGATCAGCTGTTCTTTGCCGCGTATGACGGAGAGAAACCGGTCGGTTTCCTGTGTCTGAAAGAAACAGGCAGGGAAACGGCGGAACTCTGTGTGATGGGCGTTCTGAAAGAGTATCACCGGCATGGTGCGGGAAGAAAACTGTTTGAGAAGGCTTTTGAAGCAGCGAAGCAGGCAGGCTATTCGTTCCTGCAGGTCAAGACCGTGCAGATGGGCAGATATGCAGAATATGATCAGACCAATCTGTTTTACCGGTCGCTTGGTTTTAAAGAATTCGAAGTGTTTCAGGAACTGTGGGATGAACAGAATCCATGCCAGGTATATGTGATGGCAGTTCAGTGAAACAGGGCATCAAAAAAGACAGCGGTTCATCTGCTGTCTTTCATTTGACTCTGTAAAGTGATCAGCTGAGCATCTCTCTGGCACTTCTGAGATATCTCAGGTAGAGGACATATCCGACAACTGTCAGCACAAGAGTGACCACACCGAGAATACCGGCAATAACTGTCTGGATGTTTCCTGAGAGGACTGTTGTCAGCAGAGTGACAACGCTTGCCAGGATGACTGTGACTGCGTAGATATTGAATACTTTTTTGCCGCGGCCGGCCATTTCTGCGTCACCCAGCTTTTCGGCAAGATTTTTGATACCGGAGATGACATAGAATGTCACAGCGATCTGAACAAAGCTGGAAACGAGTTTTCCGAAGTCATCCAGCAGACCTCCGCCGATCTTCATATACTGAAGAACGCTGACAGCGATCGAAACAAGCAGGCCGATGAGGGCATATGTATAACCCTTTTTGAAATACTCATCATCCTCAGCAGCGTCTTTCAGACCGAGTAATTCCATGACTGCCGCAACGATGGCAATAATACCGGCTGCCATAAGGGGAATCATAATACCGGCAACTGTACCGGGTGTAAGACCTTCACCGGAGATCTCCTGATATGCCTGGCCGCCGAAACTGGAAGCGACTGCGCCGAGAGCTGCAGCGATGAGACTCAGGATCTCTGAGTTATAGATCCTTTTCAAACCATTGAATGCATTTTGATACTTCATACATAAACCTCCAAATTACTGTAGAACTATCAATTTCTGTTATAGAATTCCCGATGCAATAAGTCAAGAGACAGGTTTGTTTCTGACAAAATGAAAAAAAGAGCAGGAATCCGTTCATTCCTGCATGTGGTTCAGTATTCGTCCGGGATCACTTTCAGAGAAAGGGAAGAGACCTCGATCACAAAGTGTTCTTCGCTGATGTCTGTAATCGGATGGGAATCTGCGATCCTGATCTCAAGTCCGCCGATCTCTGTGTTCACAAAGTCTTCGCTGCTGCCCATAAGCACATACTGCTCACCGATATACAGAAGCTGTCCGTTCTCATCCGGACAAAGCGGCATCAGTTCAAACGGCTTTTCGATATCCGCGCCGAGTGACGCAAGGTATTCCGCAAGAGCAGGGAACGCAGCTTTCGCATGGCGGACGAAATACTGACAGTCTCTGCACTGACAGACATCCTCTTCCTTCAGGTTCTGATAATATGTTCTTGTTTTTTCAATGTCCATTCTGTACCTCGTTTCTGCGGTCAGCACTGTATCCACCGCCGCTGTGTGTCTTCCGGTAAACGCCCGGGGTCATATGCATGCGCTGATGGAACAGCCTCGAAAAATATGTTTCACTTTCAAAGCCGGATAACGCGGCGATCTCATATACAGGAAGAGAAGAACTGACCAATAATACCTTTGACTGTTCAATGCGAAGCCGGATCAGATATTCATTCGGCGCGAATCCTGTCAGTTTCTTAAACTCTCTGGACATATGAAACCTGCTTAATCCGGACAGAGCGGAAAGCTGATCCATTGAGAGCGGTTCCCGGAAGTGCTCATGCATATAATAAATGAGATTCTGAAGGATATCAGAGCTTTCTGCCTGCCTGCCGCGGCTTTTATCCGCAGACAGGATCAGATGCATCAGAAATGTTTCGATACAGTGGGCAATACGCATCGTCCGGTGGGACTCAGGCCTGACATACGCATCGAGCAGATCTTCCGTATCACTCATATAATACGGGATATCATTGCGCCGGAGAACAAACTGTCCGGCTGCCGCGAATTCCCCGTACAGATCTTTCGCGCCGGTCCCGCCGATATGAATATCTGTATGTTCCCAGAACGTGCCGTCCGTGCGGTAGGTGTGAGGGATCCGGCAGTCGATCCAGAACAGATCGCCTTCTTCCAGATGAAATGTACGTCCGCTGCACTCAAGAATGCCGCTGCCGTGATCCGTATGCAGGATCAGGAAGGTGGCTGCGCCGCTGCGGCTGGTGTAATAATCCTGCAGCGAATACATATGGGAAAAAGACTGCAGATGAAGACGCTGCCGGAACGCATCATCAGGTACCGGAAAAAACTGCAGGACGTCAGCGTATCCGCGCAGCCGGTAATCCGCATCAAGGATCGGCGCAAGGTTCTCCTGGTCCGGAATCTCCTGCATCTTTTCCGTGTATTTATCTATGCCGTCCGCAGAATTGCTGAATTCATAATGATTCATCGGGTATTTTTCAAACATACTGTTCACCGCACGATTGTGCAATAATATCCGCATTTTAATGCATTAAAATGCTTTTCATTACTGCCTATACTAAGAATAGAACAAAGAGTATATTACAGCAATATTATTCAACAGGAGGAAGATATGAAACTGTATAATCTGAAGACAAATCATCAGAAAGAACTTCTCGGAACTGACGTAAAGCCGTATTTTTCCTGGGCGCTGCAGAGTGAGGAAGAGAATACTCTGCAGACCTCATATCATCTTGTCGTAAAAGAACAGAACGGAGTCATCTGGGATTCCGGCATCCGGGAGAACAGCGCCTCTCTGTTTGTGCCGTATACGGGAATTCCGCTGAAATCACGTACCAGGTATACGTGGACAGTGACTGTCACAGACAATCACGGCAATACGGCGGAGGAAAGTACCTGGTTTGAAACGGCATTCCTGTATCCGGAAGACTGGAAGGCAGTCTGGGTCGAAGCGCCTGAAGCGCCGGCAAAAAGAAAAAAGGGATTTGGGAACCAGGCGGCACCGACCATGTTCCGCAGATCTTTCTCCATTGACGGTGAAGTTGTTTCGGCGCGTCTCTATGCGACATGTCACGGTATCTATGAAGCATCCCTCAACGGCAGAAGAACAGATGACAGACTGTTTGCGCCGGAGTATACCTCCTATGACAAATATCTCTGTTATCAGGTCTATGATGTGACAGATCTTCTGCAGAAAGGTGAAAATGTCCTCGGCATGTATGTTGCGGACGGATGGTATTTCTGTCCCATTACAACGATGGACAAAAAAGTGCTGAAGAAGCCGCACGCTGCGATGTATCAGCTGGAAGCAGTTCTGAAAGACGGCAGAACAGTCACCGTGTCCTCTGACGGCAGCGAGCAGTGTTCTTCCGGTCCGGTCTGCTTCAGCGACCTGTTTGCCGGTGAACAGTATGACGCAAACCATGCGAAGCCCGGCTGGGATACGCCGTCCTTTGACGCTTCAGACTGGAAGAAAGTCAGAGCCGGAGCGAAGGATGTCAGGGCTCTTGCGGCACAGACCGGAAAGCCGGTCAGAAACGTAAAAGAAGTGCCGGCCCGGAAATACTATGTTTCTAAGAAGGGAGAACACATCATTGATTTCGGACAGAACCTGGCCGGACATGTACGCTTCCGCGTCAATGCGCCGAAGGGCACTGTGATCACCCTGGAACACTTTGAAACACCGGATCAGGAAGGAAACTATTTCAATAACATTCTCGGCACTTCCGGCATCGGTGAAGGCTGCGATCAGAAGGTCGTTTATATCTCCGACGGAAAAGAAGCAGTGTATGAAGCAAGATTCTCATTCCATGGCTTCCGCTATATACGGATCAGCGGACTTGAAGAAATCGATCCAGAAGATTATACCGCAGTCGCTGTATCCACAGAAAAAGAAGAAACAGGCACATTTGAATGCTCGGATGAAAGACTGAACAGACTGTATGAAAATACAAGATGGTCCCAGCGTTCCAATATGCTTTCCATTCCGACTGACTGCCCGCAGAGAGAAAAAGCAGGCTGGACAGGTGATATCGGCATTTATGCAGCGACATCTCTGCAGAATGAAGACACGACGGATCTGCTGGAAAGATGGCTGAAGAGTGTCAGTGCTGACCAGAAGAAAGACGGCGCAGTACCGATGGTCGTTCCGGAAAACCAGACATATCAGGATCTTGGAAAAATGCTGACCTTTGTGGGCGGTATGAAAGGAAGCGTCGGTCCGGCAGGCTGGGGTGATGCCTGCATTCTTGTTCCGCTGGCAATGTATGAACAGACCGGCAACACCATCGTTCTCAGAGAGCAGTATGGGACGATGAAAAAATGGTGTGACTTCATCATCACCTGTGCAGCGAAATACCGCGGAGACAGAAAGATCCCGAAGGAGACAGACAGATATCTCTGGAATACCGGATTCCATTATGGGGAATGGCTGATTCCCAGCATGACAAAAAACGGACTTTCCGATACAAAAAGCATTGCGGAAAGCATGAAGAGCGGAAAGAAATACATCCCTGAAACATACGCGTATATTTCCATGAAGAATTTCGCGAGGATCTCTGCAATACTTGGTGAACAGAAGAATGCGGAATACTATGAAGACATGGCAGAGAAGATGCGTCAGGCATTCAGAGACGGTGTCATCGGAAAAGACGGAAAAATGCCGGTATCGGTCATGGGTGCCTATATCATTCCGCTGCATTACGGGCTTGTGCCGGATGAACTGAAAGAAGACTTTATGCAGGAGATTCTGCGGCTGATCGATGAAAACGGCGGCTGTCTGGATACAGGTTTCCTCGGTACTCCCGTCATTCTGGATACACTGTGTGAGAACGGTTATCCGGAAAGAGCGTATGATCTTCTTTTCCAGGACAAATGTCCTTCCTGGCTGTATGAAGTGGATCACGGCGCAACCTCGATTTGGGAGAGCTGGATCACATCTGATCCGGATGGTTCTCCGCTGGCTGTCAGCCTGAACCATTATGCCTTCGGATGTGTCGATGACTGGATGTTCCGTCATATCAGCGGCATCGTTCCCACATCCCCGGGATATCATACCTTCCGCGTTGAACCTCTCCTGGACAAACGTATTTCTTCAGCTTCCCGCTCATTCGCGTCCGAATACGGAACGATCCGCAGTGAATGGAAGAAAGAAGGGGAGACATTTACACTGCAGGTTACTGTTCCTCCGTGTACACAGGCAGAGATCGTTCTGCCGGACGGCCAGCGCTTTGAAAGAGGTTCTGGATCATACACATTCAGCTGTACAGTTCAGTAAAAAACAAAAAGCCGGACATGATCCGGTTTTTCTGTACGCGAATGTATTCTCAGAGATTTCAGATCCCGAACAGCAGCGCAATGCATTTAAAGAAGACAAAGAAGACATGGATCATGAAGATGCAGAAACAGACCAGTCCGATCGTATAGCCGAAGCCGCCGCCGGTCTTCTTCCAGATCATTTCCAGCAGCGCATTGTCTTCCGTGCCGCGCAGGAACATGAAATTCCTGTGGAAAACGGTATCAACGACATACATGCACGCGGCGAGTGTCAGAACTTTCGCGATCGATCCCCAGACGCCGGCATAATCCAGCGTGATCTCACCAGCGATAAAGCGGGCAGTGATGTAGGCGATGATCAGGTCATGGTAAAGAAACTGATGGATCGTATAAATATTGACAGCCGGCAGCATGGCAGTCGTCGGGAAAAGGATCGCCATGATGGCAGCCGGAAGAAACAGTGTGAGCAGCAGCGCCGGGAAAAACGTGTTGGCCGGCCAGATGGAATCAAACACCGTTGAGTAAGCCGCAAAGCTGCAGATCTCCAGCGGCAGGTATTCCGTGACATTGACGCCGGAATAATGGATGAGACACAGCTTCAGAACATCGATCAGGATCAGGCTGGCGGCAATCGCCCGCAGGATCACGATTCTTTCCGCTGCGCCGGCAGTCTTATAAACAAATGAGATCACAGCCACGAACAGCACTGAAACCGCAAGCCACAGAAAGTGTCCGCGGGAGAACTGTCCAAAGCCCTGACCTTCAGGAATATGATATTTGTGTGTCCAGAAGTAATTCATTATGATGTTTCTTTCTTATATAAACTATCATAACAAAAAAGCGGCAGTCCGGCGCAGTCATAGTGCCGGATTCTTATCCTACGGACAAAAAAAGGCAGCCTGCGCTGCCTGGATCATGCCTGTTCTTCGGCTTTGGGAACTGCCTGATGGTTTGCCATCAGCACAAACGGCGTATAGATGGCAGTGGATACGGCCAGGCAGATCAGCTGGGTGATGCCGGCTCCGATGCTTCCGCCGGAAGAGAGGAATCCCTGGATGAAGATCGGTGTTGTCCACGGTGCCTGGATGTACATGGTTCCGGCAAATCCGATGTTTGTCAGGAAATACGCGACGACGGAGGCAGCTGCCGGAGCGAGCACAAACGGGATCGCCATCAGCGGATTCATCACAATGGGCAGACCGAATACGATCGGCTCATTGATATTGAAGATCGCGCACGGCAGTTCCAGCTTGGCGATCGAACGATAATCGTCTCTCTTTGAGAACAGGAAGATGGCGATCATCAGACCGCCGGTAAATCCGGAACCGGTGATATAGGTATATGCCGATGCGAAGGATGCGTTGATGACATTCGGCATGGCAGTGCCTGCCATATGAGCCTGGGTGTTTTCCAGCAGGGCGCTGAGCAGCACCGGCGTTGTGACAGCACTGAGAACCTGAGTTCCGTTGATGCCGAGGCACCAGAGAAGATTCGCGATCACATAGATCAGCAGATAGCCGGGCAGACCGGTCAGCACTTTTGTCAGCGGCGCCTGGATGAACGCGGTGATCGCGTCAAATACGGTCATATGAACGGTGAGGCGGAATGCCAGACCGACAGCTGACGTGATAAATACTGAGAAGACGACCGGCAGAAGAACGGCAAAGGACTTGGAGACAATTGCCGGAACAGATTCCGGAAGCCGGATCTCCAGCTTCTTCATCGAGGCAAAGAACAGATACAGCCTCGCTGAGAAGATGCCGACAAAGATCGCGACAAACAGACCGGACGCGCTCGTATACTTGCTGGAAAGCACGTTGGCGATCACAGCAGTGAATTCTTCGCCGGAAGGGGACGTGACGGTCTGTTCAAGCGTCGTCGCGCACAGCGTGATAAAACATGCGACAGCGTTGAGTCCGATGGCTTTGTCGTGATTGTCAAAGCTTTCACCGATATGCACAGCGATCATCATGACAATGCCGATCGCCATGAAGTTCATGCACGCGTAATTGATCGCACTGAACATCGGCGAAAGGACGGAAAGAAAGGAAAGTCCCGGGATATTCGCGAGGGAAAGGTAACCTTCCTGGGTGGAACAGATCACATTCTGGAACAGGATTGCAAAGGAACCGCAGATGATGAGAGGCATCATGTTCATGAAGGAATCCTTGATCGCTGAGATATATCTCTGCTTGGCAAGGCGGTTGGAGAAATCTGTCAGTTTCTGAGTGAATGAGTTCATAAGAGGATCCTTTCTGTTTGAAACATCACTAATTCAAATGTACATCTTCGCGGAGGGGATGTCATCTCATACAAACGAAAAGAACTGCCTGAGCAGTTCTGATTTCCTGATGCGCTTATTCCTGAGGTTCTTCCTCAGGCTTTTCTTCATCGGGATCGTCGGTATTCTCCAGTGTCTTCGTCACTTTTTCCGCGATTGCTACAGAGGAGATGAGCGTCGCTGCAGCGATCACGAGCGTGCCGGCAGCTGCCGCGGCGAGTCTGAACAATGTCTTCATGCGGTTCCTCCTTTTGACCGTCGGTCAACTGTATTATAGCATTGCCTGTCTGATCATTTCTAAAGATTTCTTTAATGCCTGTCAGGCAGGTTGACAAATTCAGACTATCGCTATAGTCTGATTGTAGACTACAGGAGTAGTCTGAGGTGTGCGATGAAAGACAAACTGTTTGATTCAGAAGGAAAGATCATGGAGATCCTCTGGGACAGAGGTACCCTGTCCGCGAAGGAGATCTGTGCAGCTGCAGCTGAGACGATCGGCTGGAACAAGAATACAACATATACAATACTGAAAAAGCTTGAGGCAAAAGGCTATATCCGCCGGGATGAACCGGGCTTTCAGTGCACGCCGCTGATCACCCGCAGCGAAGTGCAGAAGCAGGAGGCGGATACGCTTCTGCAGAAAGTGTTCAAGGGATCAAGGAAGGCGCTGTTCTCCGCACTGCTGGAAGATGAAAAGCTGAGTGACAGTGAGATCGAGGAACTGCGCAGACTGATCGAGAAAAGGTGACGGTTATGATCGGAAGGATCTTTTACTGGATCTTCAATATGAGCCTGGTCACAGTGCTTGCCGGCACAGCCGTCCTGCTTGTCAGAAAGATCCGCGTGCTGCCGCGGCGGTTCGTGGTATTCCTGTGGGTCATTCCGCTGATCCGCATGTGTGTTCCGCTCAGTCTGAACAGTCCCTTCAGCGTGATGAGGGCCCTCACGGCATTCTGCGGCAGAACCGTTCCGTTTTATCAGGGAGATCTTACGGTATCGGCCATGAATGTGATCGCTCAGGCGGACGGCTATTTCCCGTTGCTGTTTCGTTCTGTAGCACTGGAGAAGTTCTTCGCGGCTGCCGGAATGTTCTGGCTGGCCGGCATGGCAGCTGTGCTGATGCTGTGCGCAGGCGCATATCTTTCCGTACGGAAGGAAGCACGTCAGGCGCGTCTGCTGCGTGACAATATCTGGCTGTCAGAAAAAGCGGAGAGTCCCTTTGTCTGCGGCATCGTGCATCCCCGCATTATTCTGCCTGCTTCTTATGCAGAAAAACAGATCCGCTGTATTCTGCTTCATGAAAACATGCATATCAGAAGAAAAGACAATCTGACAAGACTGATCGGATTCATGGCAGCTGCTGTGCACTGGTTCGATCCATTCGTCTGGATCTTTCTGAAATGTTTCCTGGCAGATCTTGAACTGGCATGTGATGAGGCTGTATCTGAGGGATTCAGCGAGGAACAGCGGAAAGAATACGCGCTGGCACTGCTGGATGGTGAAGAGAGCAGGAATCTTCTGGTCTCCGCGTTCGGCGGCGCCCGGCTGCGTACCCGCATTGATCGGATCCTGAATTACCGCCGAGTGACAGCACTTTCTGCCGCAGCATTTGTGCTTGTCTTAGCCGTTATGATCTGTACGCTTGCGACCAACGGATAAAGGAGAAAACGAAATGAAGAAAACGATGATCACATTCCTGGCGCTGACGCTTGGCAGTATGTTTCTGCTGTCCTGCAGAAGCTCCGGAGAAGTGTATGAATTAAAAGATGGTTTCTATGTCCTGGAAAACAGTGAAATGGGATCATATATCGCATTCGATGTCAGAACAAAGGGATTCGTGACTGCTGCAGGTATGGCGATCTCTTATGCGGAAACCGGCCTGTATGAGAAGGACGGAAACACCATCACTCTGAAAACAAAGAATAATGATTCAGCTGTTGTGCTGAAGATGCTTTCGGATTCTGAGATCCAGATCGTCTCGGTGAAAAAGAAAGATACTTTAGGCATGAACTGGCTTCCGGAAGGCAGCAGGATGATTTTTACAAGATATGGTGATCCGTTTGAAACAATTGCTGCGGCGGATGAAGCGCTGGCGTTCGCAAAAGAAAACGGCATTACGGTCATTGAAAACGGACAGTGCACGTCCGGAAAAGAATTCTGGGACGCGTTCTGTACGTCCGTTGCCAAAAAGATACCGGATTCTGCCAGAACAGCATGGTTCTATACACTGGATCCGGAACATGTCAGTGAAGAACTGTATGAACAGGAGAAGGATGAATACCCGAAACTGTTCTTTACGCAGATCGACTATGACGGAGAAACATTTCATGTCAGAACACGTCTGAGCACGGAAGAAAAGCCGGAAAGTGAAGAGTCCTACAAGTATCTGAAGCATTACACCGGGAAGCTGCCGGCTGGCGCCCGCCATGAAACATATGATTACTGGGTCCTGACAGATGATCCGGATGTCACCTGGGAGAAAATCGAGTGGGGCATGCTCAGCTCACAGTCGGGAGACTGGATCAGGCATCATACAGTATTCACCAATTATGACTGAGGTCACAGGACGCTCAGTCTTTTTTTCCGGAAATGTCTGCTACAATGAATCCATAGGAATGACAGAGAGGTGAAGCGGCATGTCAGACCAGAATAAAAATGCATATCCTGATTTTGTCTCGGTGGCAGAAGCGGTGCCGGATGTGATCCTGGAGATCCGGTATTATTCTTCCTTTAACTTTGTCGGTGAGCGGATCGACGGGTATGAGGAACCTGCTGCACTGCTCAGCAGGGAAGCGGCCAAAGCACTGCAGAACGTGAGCGCGGAGCTGATGAAAAAAGGATACCGTCTGAAGCTCTTTGATGCCTACCGGCCTGTGCAGGCAGTGGAGCACTTTGTCCGCTGGGCAAAGGATCCGGAAGATATCAGAATGAAAGAATACTTCTATCCGGACCTGAACAAAGAAGACCTGATCCCGCAGGGATATATCTCACCGCGTTCGTCACACAGCCGCGGCAGTACCGTTGATCTGACGCTGTTTGATATGAAGGCGGGCAGAGACGCTGATCTCGGCAGTCCGTTTGATCTGTTTTCACCGCTCAGCCATCCTGACTGTGAACTGATCGGAACGACGCAGAAAGCACTGCGGACGCTGCTGCGGGAAACCATGACAGCGAATGGTTTTATGCCCATTAAGGAAGAATGGTGGCATTTCACGCTGCAGGATGAACCATATCCGGATACGTATTTCACGTTTCCGGTCCGCAGTCCGGGACAGAAAGGAAAAAGCATATGAAGATCGGTGTAATCCAGGCATCCTCACAGAAAGAAAAGAACGCGATGCTGATGCAGTGTGTGCAGAAGGCAGCTGAGAAGAACGGAAGAGATGATGAAGTCATCAATTTCGGCGTGTATGCGGATGAAGAAACTGTCTGTTCCTATGTTGAAACAGCACTGAGCGTCAGTCTGCTGCTGTGCTCTCAGGCTGTTGACTTTGTTGTGACGGGCTGTTCGTCCGGGCAGGGCATGATGCTTGCCTGCAGCAGTCTTCCCGGCGTCATGTGCGGGTTTGTGGAAACGCCGCAGGACGCGTTTCTCTTCGGACGCATCAACGGCGGCAATGCCGTCTCTGTTCCGCTCGGCCTCAACTTCGGATGGCTGGGTGAGATCAGTCTGCAGAGCACGCTGGACAGACTGTTTGAAGGGGAATTTGGCTGCGGGTATCCGCCGCAGGACGCACAGCGCAAGCAGCGTGACGCACAGCTGGTGAAACAGCTGAATGCACTGACAAAACGCGGCATCGCTGAGGTACTGCCCCGGCTCGATCCGGTGTTTGTTTCAAAGGCACTGCGGCCGTCTGTACGTGACTATATCCTGAAAGAAGGAAAAAACAGAGAAATTATAGAAATGATCCAGACACTTCAGAAATGATCTGAAGTGCTTTTAATTTGCAAAAAAACAAATTGACAGCAGAATCGATGTGGTTATTATTATATTGTTTGAAACAGAACACTGCTGTTTCGACATCAGGTATCGCAGCTTCTTGCCTGCAGAAATGCAGGAGACAGAAATCAGAATCATGCCAGGCTGAAATGGAAGGAGAGTTGTTATGAAACTGGTTTACACAGGCAAAACAAAAAACGTATTTGAAATGGAAAACGGAAACTATCTTCTGAAGTTCAAGGATGATGTCACTGGAAAAGACGGCGTCTTTGATCCGGGAGAGAACTCGATCGGACTGACAATTGAAGGCGTCGGCGATGTGAATCTGCGCATGACTGAGTATTTCTTCAATAAGATCAATGCTGCGGGCATCCGTACACATTTCGTCAAGGCAAATCTGGAAGACACCACAATGGAAGTTCTTCCGGCGAAGGTTTTCGGCAAAGGCCTTGAGGTCATCTGCCGCTGCCGCGCTGTCGGAAGCTTTATCAAGCGTTACGGCGATTATATCGAATCCGGCACAAAGCTGCCTTACTATGTCGAAATGACATTCAAAGATGACGCGAAGGGCGATCCGCTGGTCACAAAAGACGGTCTGATCGTTCTCGGCATCATGAGCAGCGAACAGTATGACACGATCAAGGAAATGACCCAGAAGATCACAAAGATCGTTGCGGACGACATGGAAGAAAAGGGCATGGAGCTCTATGACATCAAGTTCGAATACGGTTATGACGCTGACGGCAAGGTCATGCTGATTGACGAGATCGCATCCGGAAACATGCGTGTCTACAAAGACGGCGAGTACATCCAGCCGATGGAACTCTCTGAACTGTTCTTCAAATGAGAAACAGGGGACGGCAAAGCCGTCCTTTTCTATTTTGCGGAGCGGGCAGTGTATTTGAAAAGAAACGGTGTCTTATCATAAAATAGAGTCACAAAAAGGAGGATGAGTGATATGAACAATTTCTGCGGAGAAGAGCTCAGCAAGTTTGGTTTCGGACTGATGAGACTGCCGCGCAATGAAGACGGTACGATCAATACCGATCTGACAGCGGAGATGGCGGACCGTTTTCTCGAAGCAGGCATGAAGTATTTCGATACAGCATATGTCTATGAAGGAAGTGAAGAAGCAGCGAAAAAAGCACTTGTTTCAAGACATGACAGATCAGAATTTTTCCTTTCGTCCAAGCTGAATGCCAACGCTGCCAAAGATGAGGCAGACGCAAAGAATCAGATCAGAGTATCTCTGGAACGGACCGGTGCCGGATACTTTGATTTCTATCTGCTCCATGCACTTTCCAAAAACAACGCGGACAAATATGACGCTTACGGATGCTGGGATTATGTAAAGCAGCTGAAGGAAGAAGGTCTGGTCCGTCACTACGGATTCTCCTTCCATGACAGCCCGGAATTCCTGGATGAGCTTCTGACAAAACATCCGGATGCGGAATTCGTTCAGCTTCAGATCAACTACGCGGACTGGGAAGATGCGAACGTACAGAGCAGAAAGTGCTATGAAGTCGCTTCAAAACACGGCAAACCAGTGATCGTTATGGAACCCGTTAAAGGCGGAACGCTTGCAAATCCTCCGGAGACTGTCACAGCAGTCCTGAAGGCAGCTGACCCTGATGCAAGCCCGGCCTCATGGGCGATCCGCTTTGTCGCAAGCCTTGATAACGTTAAGATCGTTCTCTCCGGCATGTCAAATCTCGAGCAGATGGAAGACAACCTGTCCTTCATGGCGGATTTCAAACCGCTGGATGAAGCGGAACAGAAGGTGATCGCGGACGCCCAGGAAGCACTGCGTCAGATCCCGCAGATCCCCTGCACAGCATGCCGCTACTGCACAGGCGGATGCCCGATGCAGATCAACATTCCGGAGATCTTCCGGATCATGAACAGATACATGCTGTTCGGTGATCTGAACGACGCGAAGAGACGCTATGCGCATCTGACAAAAGACGGCGGACTGGCAAGTTCCTGCATCGGCTGTCTGCAGTGTGAAGGCGAATGCCCGCAGCACATCGGCATCACGGAATTCCTGCACAAAGCAGCGGAAACACTCGAATAATCACGCATTTGAAAAGCCAATCAGCGATGACTGGCTTTTTTATGCTTCGAAGGATTTCATGATTGCCCGCACAGCTTCAAACAGCTTCGGTTTCAGCTGTGAGAGGGGAAGGGGAGACTCATACAGTATCGCGGTGTAGCAGGCACCGTTGATCAGTTCGATGATCATATACATCATCGTACGCACATCTGTATAGGAGTGACCGGGAGACGTTTCTGCCTGTTTCAGAATATCCGCGAATGTATCTGACATCTCCTGGTTGTTTTCCAGAAGTGCCCAGCTGAGATTCTTGTGAATGAATCTGAGAAGGATCCTGTCCGACGAAAGCTTCTCGATGATCCTGTCAGCGACAAAGATCACTTTGTTTTCAAAGGAATCGTTTCTGTCGGGGATCGCGTTCAGCGCTTCATGCAGGATCTCTGATGATTTGGATATGATGATATGGTTGCGGATGTCATACTTGTCTTCAAAGTAAAAATAAAATGTTCCTTTTCCAATACCGGCTTTCCTGGCAATTTCGGAAATGGTTGTGTTCTGAAAGCCTTCCTCAGTGAACAGGGTGAACGCTGCGTTCATCAGGGTGCTTCTTTTTTTCAGTTTGTTTTGTGCTGCCTTGCCGTCACTTTTCATACAAATTCCTTTTTTTATACCATGATGCATTTAAATCATAACACAAAAATATTGACTGTTGGTCGAAAAAGATTAGAATAATTATCGACCAATGGTCGAAAAAAGGAAGTGAATTATGAAGAAACTCAGTTCATTGATTGTAAAAAAGAGGGTGATGATCCTGGTCATCTCTCTGATACTGCTGATTCCTTCGGCGATCGGCTATATCAGTACAAAGGTCAATTATGATCTTCTGACATACCTTCCGGAAGAAATCGACACGATGAAAGGGCAGGATATTCTGAAGGAAGACTTCGGCACCGGTGCATTCTCGCTGCTGGTGGCGGAGAACATGAAACCGAAAGAGATCTCTGATCTGAAAGAGAAGATCGAAAAGACAGATCATGTGAAAGATGTTATCTGGTATGACAGCGTCTTCGATGTGTCTGTTCCGATGGAGATGCTTCCGAAAGATCTTTATGAAGCATTTAACAACGGGGACGCGACGATGCTGATGATCCTGTATGATGATACTTCTTCGGCAGACGGTACCATGGAAGCTGTCCGTGAAATCAGAAAAATCACGGATCAGAGGGCATTCCTCAGCGGCATGACAGCCGTGCTTGTGGATACCCAGGCACTGTCAGAGGCAGAGGCGCCGCTGTATGTATTGATGGCAGTTGTGCTTTGCGCCCTGACACTGATGCTGGCGATGGACAGCTGGGTCGTCCCGTTTGTATTCCTTGCCAGTATCGGCATGGCAGTCATCTACAATCTCGGATCAAATCTGTTCCTTGGACAGATCTCGTATGTCACAAAGGCACTGGCTGCAGTCCTGCAGCTTGGTGTTACGATGGACTACTCCATCTTTCTGTGGCACAGCTACGAGAACTACGCGTCATATGAAGAGGATAAAGAAACAGCGATGGCACAAGCAATTGAGGATACGATGTCATCTGTTGTCGGATCATCCGTTACAACGATCGCAGGCTTTATCGCATTGTGCTTTATGAGCTTCACGCTCGGTCTGGACCTCGGCATTGTCATGGCAAAGGGTGTCCTGCTCGGTGTTGTATGCTGTCTCACGGTCCTGCCGGCATTGATTCTGGTGCTTGATAAACCGCTGCTGGCGACATCGCACAAAGCGCTTCTTCCGGATCTGAAAGGCATTGGATCCTTCAGCGTAAAGCATGAAAAGATCATGCTGGCTGCAGCTGCGATCATGCTGATCCCGGTCGTGCATGGTTATCGCAATACGCCGGTGTATTACAACCTGGACAGCTCGCTGCCTGATGAGCTTGCCTCGATTCAGGCAAATAAAAAGCTGAAAGAGGAATTTAACATGAACTCCACGCACATGCTGCTGGCGGACAGCAGCCTGAGTGAGAAGAAAGTCATGGAAATGGCTGATGAGATGAGGAAAGAAGACGGCGTGAAGTTTGTTCTCGGTCTGAATACCGTGAAGGGACCTCTGCTTCCGGCAGAGTTCATCCCGGATAAACTGAAGGATTCGCTGATCAGCGAAAAGTATCAGCTGCTTCTGATCGGCTCGGAATATGAAGTCGCAAGTGAAAAGGTGAACAGTCAGATCGACAGGCTGACGGAAATCGCCAAATCGTATGATGAAAGATCAATGCTGATCGGTGAAGCGCCGTGCACAAAGGATCTGATTGAAGTCACGAATCATGATTTCAGCACTGTCAGCACGGTATCCATCGGCGTGATCTTCCTGATCATAGCCGTGGTATTCCGTTCACTGTCGCTGCCGGCACTGCTGGTGGCAGTCATTGAATTCGGGATCATGATCAACATGGGAATACCCGCTTACACAGGCACAAAGATCCCGTTCATCGCTTCGATCGTCATAGGAACGATCCAGCTGGGATCCACGGTAGACTACGCGATCCTGATCACAACGAAATACAGACGTGAAAGAACTGCCGGAACAGATGTGAAGGATGCGGTCACCGATGCAGTGAATGAGAGCGCGAAATCAGTATTTGTCAGTGCTCTTGCGTTCTTCGCGTCAACCTTCGGCGTCGGTATGTATTCCAACATCGATATGATCAGTTCACTCTGCACACTGATGTCGAGAGGTGCTCTCATCAGTATGGCGTGTGTTCTGCTTGTGCTGCCGTCCG
Organism: Solobacterium sp.; assembly: GCA_024680365.1. GTDB lineage: Bacteria > Bacillota_I > Bacilli_A > Erysipelotrichales > Erysipelotrichaceae > Bulleidia. The sequence continues at coordinate 9,086 of JAILCN010000008.1, read as the reverse complement.
TGCTTGTTGCATTTGACGGGATCATTATGAAAACAACTCTTCCGCAGAGAGGATAAGGAGGATGAACAATATGAAAAGGTTTATCAGCAGTCTGCTTGCCGGATGCATGATCGCCGCACTGCCCAATGTTACGGCTGTACGCGCTGAAAATGAAACCGGCGCAGTGGAAAAGAATGAAACGGTCTACATCGTCACCGACGCTTCCGGAAAAGCAGGCGATGTCATTGTCAGCGAATGGCTGGAAAACGGGAAGGGACTGAAGGAGATCAATGATGTCTCTTTCCTGGAAGACATTGAAAATGTCAGCGGTGAAGAAACATTTGAGAAAACAGGAAAAGACGGTCTGATCTGGAAGAGCGAAGGCAGGGATATCTGCTATCAGGGCACAACAGACAGAGAACTTCCGATCGCGGTAAATGTGACATATCAGCTCGACGGTCAGAGGATCGCTCCCGAGGATCTGAAGGGAAAGAGCGGTCATGTCACGATCCGCTTTGATTATGAAAACCGAACAGAAACGACCGTGACTGTGCACGGCAGAAAGGAAACGGCAAAGATGCCGTTCGCTGTCATCAGCGGCATGCAGCTGCCGGTGGATCACTTCCGCAATGTCACAGTCAGAAACGGAAAAGTGATCAGTGACGGAAAGAATTCATTTGTCATAGGCATGGCATTCCCGGATTTCATGTCTGCTCTGGCACTCAGAAAGAATGAAGAGCTGTACAGAAAACTGCAGGAGATCAGCATCCCGGATTACATTGAAGTTGAAGCGGACGCAGAAAACTTCGATCTCGGTATGGTCATGAGCATGGCTACAAGCGATATCAGCTCACTTCTGCAGAACAACAGCATCGATGCGTCCTTCAGCGCGGATATGAAAAAGCTTACCGACAGCACCGATGAACTGGTGTCCGGTACAAAACAGCTGAAAAGCGGCACATCCGCTCTGAAAGACGGCTCCCAGCAGCTGTATGACGGAACGACGGCACTGAAAGACGGCACAAAGGAACTGAAGAACGGTCTTGGTGAGATCAATAACGGTTCAAAGACACTGAAAGACGGTACCGGCAGTCTTGCCGCAGGCGCGCATGCGCTGAAGGACGGAACCGGTGAACTGCAGGCAGGTGTATCCAAGGCTGCTGACGGCATCAGCCAGCTGAAAGACGGCAGCGACGCACTGAAAGACGGAACTTCAACACTGAAGAACGGCGCGAAAGAACTCTCATCCGGTTCAGCGTCTGTACACACAGGCGCAGCCCAGCTCTCAGCCGGGACCGGTGAACTGAAAGAAAAGACAGCCCAGCTCTCTGAGGGAGCAGGATCACTGTCTGCCGGCGCGGATTCACTCGCGGAAGGCGTGGAGAAGCTGTCCGGTGGTATTTCGCAGGTAGATGACGGACTTGCCCAGGTGCAGTCCGGCGCCGGAGAATTCTCAAAGAAACTGGGCAGTGGCATGGATCAGCTGTCGGGCGGCATCAGCAATGCGGAAAGCGGCGCGAAGACCATCAGTGACGGGCTGTCTGCAGCCTATGCCGGCGCTGAAACACTCGCATCAAAAATACCGGAGATCGCGTCCGGAGCAGGATCATTGCAGAAGTCGATCAATGACAATGCGTCTGCGCTTGCCGGTGCGGCAGCTGCAGATGCATCAGATCTTTCAGCTGCGAAAAACAAGATCGAGGCGGCAGAAAGCAGTGTCAGCGCACTGGTCAGTGAGGGAGTTCTCTCAGAAGATCAGGCATCGGCGATCCTCAGCGCGCTCAAAGAAGCAAACGGCAGCCTGGATCATGCATCTGCAGTCAACGAGAAAGCTTCCGAAAAGGTCAGCGGTGCAATGAGCAGCTTTGCTTCTGCGGCCGGACAGCTCAGCAGCGGGGCAAAAGAGCTGGCGTCCGGTGCATCCGGTCTGAAAGACGGGATCAGCTCCCTGCAGTCCGGTATGTCCGATCTGAGCAGCGGACTCGGCACACTGTCAGCCGGCGCTTCGGAAATGAAGAAGTCAGCCGGGGAAGGTCTGTCACAGCTGACTGACGGCATCAGTCAGGTCAAGAGCGGAACTGCGTCTCTGAAAGATGAAAATACAGGCATCGGTCTTCTGAAGAACGGTACAAAGCAGCTGCAGGACGGCACAAAACAGATCGCGGAAGGCTCTAAACAGCTCGCGGCAGGAGCAGGTACACTGGATGAAGGCGCAAAACAGCTGGAAGCCGGAACGAATTCACTGAATGAAGGCGCAAAGAACCTTTCAGCCGGCGCATCCCGTCTCGATGACGGCGCAGGCAGCCTGCAGAATGGTCTGAATACACTTCAGAGCAATACCGGAAAACTGACAACCGGCGTGAAGTCTCTTTCCGAAGGTGCAGCGAAGCTTGCGGACGGTGCGGATGCGCTGGACAGCGGTGCAGCCAGCCTGAAGGAAGGCATTCACAAGGCATATACAGGCGCGGATGCACTTCATCAGGGCGCAGATGCGCTGAATACAGGTGCCGGAAAGCTTCATGAAGGAATCGGAACACTGGATGACGGCATGCTGAAACTGATGGACGGTATGGAACAGTTCAAGTCGGAAGGAATCAACAGACTTTCCGAGGTCCTCGGCGATGAGGTGGATGAAGTCATTGAACGTCTGAATTCTCTTGCCGGCGGTGAATCTGTCTATACAAACTTCGGCGGTGCATCCGCTGATGAAAAGACTTCCACGAAGTTTATCTTCAAGATGGAATTCTGAACGCAAATGAAAGACACTGACTGATCACACAGGCAGTGTCTTTTTTTCTTATGCGCCGGCTTCTTCAAACTGGGAGCGGTAGAGCTTCGCGTAGAAGCCGTTTCTGGCAAGCAGTTCGTCGTGTGATCCGATCTCTACAATGTCGCCGTGATCCATGACGATGATCATGTCGGCGTTGCGGATCGTTGAGAGACGATGGGCGATGACGAAGGAAGTTCTTCCTTTCATCAGGTTCTCCATGCCTTTCTGGATCAGGATCTCGGTCCTGGTATCGACAGAGGAAGTCGCTTCATCAAGGATCAGGATCTTCGGATCAGAGAGGAACGCTCTGGCAATCGTCAGAAGCTGTTTCTGGCCCTGTGAGATGTTGGTGGATTCTTCGTTGATCACCGTTTCATAGCCGTTTTCCAGCGTTCTGATGAAATGATCGACGTAGGCATTTTCCGCTGCCCGGATCACTTCTTCATCGGTTGCGTCAGGTTTTCCGTAGCGGATGTTTTCCATGATCGTGCCGCTGCGCAGCCAGGCATCCTGCAGGACCATTCCGAAGATACTTCTGAGTTCACGGCGGGTCATGTCCGTTGTCTTCTTGCCGTCAACATAGATATGTCCGCTGTTGAGTTCGTAGAAGCGCATCAGCAGCTTGACGATCGTTGTCTTGCCGGCGCCGGTCGGACCGACGATCGCGATCTGCGAACCGCGGGCGAAATAGGCGCTGAAGTCGTGGATGATGATCTTTTCCGGATCATAGCCGAAGACGACATCTTCGAATGTGACATTGCCTTTCAGCTTCAGGTTTCCGTTTTCATCACGGAAGGTGATCGGGTTTGCCGGATCCGGGATCTCTTCCTCTTCTTCCAGGAACTCAAAGACACGCTCAGCTGCAGCTGCCGTAGACTGCAGGATATTCATGATCTGCGCAGTCTGGGTGATCGGCTGGTTGAAGCTGCGGACGTAGGAGATGAATGCCTGGATATCGCCGATCGCAAGACCATGCCGTACGGACAGATAGCCGCCCAGTACGCAGCATCCGACATATCCGATGTTGCCGATGAAGCCGGTGATCGGCTGCATGATGCCGCTCATGAACATTGCTTTCCAGGCGGACGTATACAGATCTTCGTTCAGTCTGCTGAATTCTCTGATCGAACGTTCTTCGCCGTTGAATGCCTTCATGACAATGTGTCCGCCGTACATTTCCTCGATGTGTCCGTTGACGCTGCCGAGGATCTCCTGCTGGGCGCGGAAGTATTTCTGGCTGTGGGTGACGACCCAGGCAGCACAGATGCCGGACAGCGGAATGACAGTCAGCGCCATCAGGGTCATCAGCCAGGAGATGGAGATCATCATGTACAGAACACCGATGATCATGATCAGGGAATGGAATACCTGGTTGATCGACTGGTTGAGCGACTGGGATACGGTATCAACGTCATTGGTGATGCGGGAAAGCACTTCGCCGTGCGTCTGGGAATCAAAATAGCGCAGGGGAAGCCGGTTGATCTTTTCCGAGATCTCTTTGCGGAGATGATAGGTGACTTTCTGGGTGATGCCTGCCATGATCCATCCCTGCACATAGGAGAACAGACCGGTCGCGATATAGAGACCGAGCAGAAGCAGGAGAATGTTCCGGATCCTGACGAAGTCAATGCCGCCGGTGCCGGTATATTTGGCTGCGATTCCCTGGGCAAGCGTCGTTGTTGCCATGCCGAGAATACGCGGGCCGAGGATGGAGAAGGCCGTGGAGAGTGCCGCGAAGATCAGGATCAGAACGATGCCGAACAGATAAGGCCTCATGTAGCGGATCAGCTTGCGGATCGTTCCCTTGAAGTTCTTTGCTTTTTCACCGGCGACCATTCCCGGTCTGGTGCGCATGCCGGTTCTGTGTGTCTTCTGACGGGTACTCATGCCGGCACCTCCTGCAGGAAGGCTGCCATTTCTTCTTCCCGGAACTGGGAAGAGGCAATTTCCCGGTAAACTTCACAGTTTCTCAGCAGATCGAGGTGTCTGCCGATGCCGGCGATCTTTCCTTCTTCCAGGACAATGATCTGATCGGCTTTCATGATCGTGCTGATGCGCTGAGCAACGATAAATACAGTGACGCCGGTTTCCCGGATCATTTCATTCAGCGCTTCTCTGAGTCTGGCGTCGGTATGATAATCGAGCGCCGAGAAGGTGTCGTCAAAGATCAGGATGTCGTTTTTTCTCGTCAGCGCTCTGGCAATCGCAAGCCGCTGTTTCTGGCCGCCGGACACGTTCGTGCCTCCTTCGGCAATGCTTTCCTGCAGACCGTTCGGCATGGCGTGAACAAAGTCGGATGCCTGGGCGATGCGCAGGGCATTCTCGATCGCTTCTTCCGACGCGTTTTCATCCGCGTATTTCAGATTGGATTCGATCGTGCCGGAGAACAGAGTTCCTTTCTGAGGCACATAGCCGATCCTTGCGCGAAGCTCTTTCATCGGAAGCTCGCGGATGTCCGTATCACCGATCCTGATCGAACCGGACGTAATATCGAAGAAGCGGGGCAGCAGATTGATCAGAGTGGATTTGCCTGATCCGGTGGAGCCGATCACAGCGATCGTTTCACCCGGCTGAGCGGTAAAGGTAATATCTTCCAGCACATCCATTTCCGCGTTCGGATAGCGGAAGCAGACATGATCGAATACGACAGGCAGATTTCCGGCTGGCAGATGCTTCGGGTTTTCCGGATCCCGGATCTCTGGTTCTGTTTCCAGAACTTCAAAGATACGGTTGGCGGAAACTGCCGAACGGGGGATCATGACGAAGATCATCGCGACGATCATAAAGGACATCAGAACGTGCGTCGAATACTGCAGGAAGGCCATGATCTCACCGATCTGCATGACGCCGATATCGATCTGGGAAGCTCCGATCCAGATGATGGCTACGGAAACCGTGCTCATGATGAAGGTCATCAGCGGAGAGATCGCTGCCATGATCCGGCTCAGGAAGGTGTTCAGATCACGCATCTCCGTATTGACGTCGTCAAAGCGTGCTTCCTCTTCTTTCTGGTTGTTGAAGGCACGGATGACAAGCATGCCGGAGAGCTGTTCACGGCTGACCAGATTCAGCTTGTCGAGCAGCTTCTGGGCGATCTTGAAGCGGGGCAGGGTAAGCCGCAGGATCACGATCATCAGTACGATCATGACCATGACTGCCCAGCCCAGAATGGATGCCAGGGTCCTGAAGCGCATGACCTTGAACAGGGAAGTCAGACCCATCATCGGCGCAAACAGAACGATCCTCAGCAGCATGGTCAGCAGCTGCTGGATCCGCTGTACGTCGTTGGTTGTTCTGGTGATCAGGGACGCAGTGGAAAAACGCGAGAATTCTTCACTGGAAAAAGACTCGACTTTTTCAAAGACATCCTGACGCATGTTCCGGCAGGCACCGGTCGACGCCCGGCTTGCCAGATAGGAAGAAGCTGCTGCGCACAGGGAACCCAGCAGAGCGATTCCGAGCATTATCATGCCGCGGGAAAGAATATAGGAACTCTGTTTCTTTTCCAGATCGACACCGAGCTTCTGATATTCACTTTTCAGAGCGAGCAGGACTGCGGAAGTGAGATTGTCTTCCGTATAGGATGAAAATGAGGAAATGATGTTTTCCCGCCGGGCAGGATCATCCGCCAGCTGCCGGAAATACGTTTCTTCCGTCATTCCTTCGGGAATGGAAGAGACAGCTTTCGTGACATACAGATATGCCTTTACAACAGCTTTCAGCTCCGTCTCATCGGGTTCTTTCCGCAGGATGTATGCCGGTGCGTCCTTCAGGGCAGGCCATGTTTCCGTAAATGCTGCGTCTCCGGTTTCCTTTTTTTCATAGCAGGATGAAAGCATGTCCGGATCACAGAAAACTGTCATTCTTTCATATGTTTTTTCGGAAAGTGCCTGCGGCATCGATTCACTGATGCCGCCGTACTGAATGCCGTATGTAACAATGCCGGACATAAGATCCGGCAGCGCAAGATCCAGCTGGACCTGCGCAAAAACAAGAATGATCACCGCCGCGACAGAAAGCCAGAACGGTTTCAGATAGCGAATTGCCTTGAGCACACGAGGTCCTCCTTTTTTTATGTATCATACAATGGAACAGACACTGTGTGAATTGACTGCTTATTCAGTTTGTCTGAAAAAAGCAGAGAACGTGTCAGGAAGACAGCGGACTGATATAATACGCGTAACGAAATGAGGTACTAATCATGGAAAAAGCTGATCTTCTGTTTATACACGGTTATGTTCTGACAATGGCCGGAGAAGGCGTCGGGTTTATCAATGACGGCGCCGTCGCGGTGGCAGGCGACAGCATCGCGGCTGTCGGAGACAGCGGTGAATTGCTGAAACGGTTTGCGGCGGACCGGGTGATCGACGCTTCCGGCAAGGTGCTGATGCCGGGTCTGATCGACGCCCACATCCATACCGGAGACTGTCTGATCCGCGGTGTTTCCCAGGATATCAGAAACTGGATGCAGCACGGCATGTGGCCGTTTGAGCAGGTGCTCAGGCCGGATACTGACGCGCTGATGAAAGGCAGCATGCTGAACATTCTGGAAGCGGTCAAGGCCGGAACGACGACGTTCTGTGATTTTTATGCGCCGATGAATGAACTCGTTAAAAACCATGTGAAGATCGGAACCCGGGCAAGGATCGCCCAGACGGTCAATGAGATGCCGAAGGTGAACCGGACGAAGGTCGGCGAACTGTATGAGTTCGATCCTGCGGAAGGAAAGCGGAAGATGGAAGAGACCCTTCGTCTGTTCCGGGACTGGCACGGCAGAGAAAACGGCAGGATCACCTGCATGCTCGGGCCGCAGGGCGCTGACATGTGCAGCCGGGAAATGCTGGAAGAGATCAGACAGCTTGCCGAAGAGCTGGATACCAGCATTCATATGCATGTTGCCCAGGGCGACCGCGAGATCGATCAGATGATCAAGCGCTACGGCAAACGGACGATCGAATTCCTTGATGAGATCGGATATCTGAATGAACGGCTGATCGCTGTTCATCTGACGGAAGCGACAGAGGAAGAAACAAAGTATCTTGCCTCAAAAGGAGCAGGAATGGTCCTGTGCAGCGGCAGCATCGGCATTATTGACGGCATCGTGCCGCCGGCAGCCGCGTTCCTGGAGGTCAGTAGCCGGCTTGCGCTGGGCTCTGATCAGGCACCCGGCAACAACTGCAACAACATGTTCAATGAGATGAAATTCACCGCCATCCTGAATAAATGCAAAGCCAAGGATCCGACGGTATTCCCGGCCTGGAAAGTGCTCCGCATGGCAACTGCGGAATCCGCGAAAGCAATTGGTCTTGGCGATCAGATCGGCACCCTGGAAGCGGGAAAGAAGGCAGATCTGATCATGGTCGACATGAGACAGCCGGCGCTTTCTCCGGTCATTCTGTCACCGATCCGCAACATCGTTCCCAATCTGGTCTATTCAGCAAGAGGAAACGAAGTGGAAATGTCCGTGATCGACGGCCGGATCGTCATGGAAAACTTCAAAGTCCTGACCGTTGATGAAGCATCTGTCGTACGCGAAGCGCAGGAGGCGGCAGATCGTATCGCAGAGCAGGCTGCGGATCTGTTCAAAGGCATGGAAGACACACCGCTGATGCAGATGATGGCAGCCGGAAAACTATAAGAAGAAAAAATGGAGGTTCTCATGAACCTCCGGTTTTCTTTATACCATGTTGTGCGGTTTCAGATAGTGGTCAAACAGATAACGTCCGGCACCGCCTTCGCTGCATTCATATTCCGTGATGGCATCAGCGCATGCCTTGGTCCCGTCAGAACCGTTCTTCAGGCAGACGCCCCAGCCGCACATTTCCAGCAGCGTGTTGTCGTTTTCATTGTCGCCGAAGGCAATGACATTGGCCATGTCCAGACCGTGTTCATCCGCGTAGTGCTTCATGCCTGAGCCTTTGTCGATGCCTTTGTGCATGACTTCGACAGTGCCCGGGAACGTACCGATGATCTGGTAGTTTTCACCGTATTTCGCAAGGAAGCGTTCTCTGACAAGATCAATGGTCTCCGGCGTTGTCCGGAAGAGGATCTTGTAGGCAGGCTTTTCGCAGAAACCGTCAACGTCGCCGGTCTTGTCTTCAAACATGAAGCCGTGCCGTCTGGCTGAGGCAAGCAGTTCACCGCGGATATACATCGCGTTGTGATTGCCGCCGCCCTCGGCATTGATGGAGATCTCGTGTTCATCGATCAGCGGCAGCATGTACAGCAGGATCTCTTTCAGTTCTTCCCGCGTCATCAGCTCAGTTGACCACATGCTGTCGTCCGCAAGGTTATAGATCATGCCGCCGTTCATGCCGATAATAAAGTCAAATTCATA
>JAILCN010000241.1 GCA_024680365.1 Solobacterium sp. | reverse complement strand
GTGACTTTTCCGCCTTCCGTTACCGTCAGGATCACATCACTGTCAGAATCGTTGATGATCCTTGCGCCGATCATCAGTCCTTCATCGTATTTCTTTCCGGATTCGATCAGCACCTGCTTCGGCGCATCTCCGCTGTCATCGATATAACCGACGGTGAATGTGACGTCCGGATCATTCACCATGTCTTCCACGGTGACAGTATGCTGCTTTGGCACTTCCGGCTTTTCAGCGACTTCTGTTGTTAATTTCAAATCGCCTTCCAGTGTGATCTCAATGAATTCAATATCATCATCGCTCTCATAGGGAATGATCATGTCATAGACCTTATCTTTGATCACTTTGCCGTTATGCTCGATGATCAGTCTGACCGGTGAAGCATAGTTGTATGCATAGACCGTTACTTCTGTGCCTTTTGCAACTTTGTCACCTGACTTGTAATCGTCTTCCTCACCTGTGTATACATGCACAGCATTCACCGCTTCCTCTGTATTGGCTGAAGAAGCACCGTCTTCGATCGTGATCGTGCACATGTCATCTTCTGCTTCAGCTTTTTCCATGACGATTCTCAGATCCTGTTTCAGTTCCACAGGTCCGGCATTGCCGAACATGTCATCCGGTGTAACTTCTGCACTTTCCAGTTCTTTTTCACCCGCATAGATCGTCACTCTGACCGCATAGTCTGCTGAATTGATCACCTGGGCAAAGATATTCAGACCCTCATCATAGAAGTCTCCGGATGTGATATCTCCATAGTTGCTGTCCGCATCCATCCACATGACATTCAGTGATGCGTTCTCATCATTTACCCTGTCTTCGATCGTGACTTTGTACTGCTTCTTCTCTGCCGGTTCCAGAATGAATCTTGTATCTGCTTTCAGGGATTCGACATAGTATCCGTCTGTTTCTCCTGCTTTGACTGTCGCTGTATAAGAAACATCTGTTCCTTCACAGACGGTGAAGATGACATCTTTCTCAGAATCATTCATGACTCTGCCGCCGATCATCAGCCCTTCATCGTATTTCTTTCCGGATTCGATCAGCACCTGTTTCGGTGCATCTCCGCTGGCATCGATATATCCGACGGTGAATGTAACATTCTCATCATTCACCATGTCTTCCACGGTGACAGTATTCTGCTTTGGCACTTCCGGCTTTTCAGCGACTTCTGTTGTTACTTTCAAGTCGCCTTCCAGTGTGATCTCAATGAATTCAATATCATCATCGTTCTCATAGGGAATGATCATGTCATAGACCTTGTCTTTGATCACTTCACCGTTGTGCTCGATGATCAGTCTGACCGGTGAAGCGTAGTTGTATACATAGACCGTTACTTCTGTGCCTTTTGCAACTTTGTCACCTGACTTGTAATCGTCTTCCTCACCTGTGTATACATGCACAGCATTGACTGCTTCCTCTGTATTGGCTGAAGAAGCACCGTCTTCGATCGTGATCGTGCACATGTCATCTTCTGCTTCGGCAGGTTCAAGAACGAATTTCGTATCTGCCTTCAGGGATTCAACATAGTATCCGTCTGCTTCACCTGCTTTGACTGTCGCTTTATGAGAAACTTTGCTGCCTTCATAAACGGTAAAGATGACATCTTTCTCACAATCATTCATGACTCTGCCGCCGACTGTCAGTCCTTCATCGTACTTCTTTCCGGACTCGATCAGCACCTGTTTCGGCGTGCTGCCGCTGGTATCGATGTATCCGACTGTGAATGTAACATTCTCATCATTCACTTTATCTTCCACTGTGACTGTATACTGCTTTTTCTCCGGTTTAGTGACAGGTTCGAGAACAAATCTTGTGTCTGCCTTCAGGGATTCAACATAGTATCCGTCTGCTTCACCTGCTTTGACTGTCGCTTTATGAGAAACTTTGCTGCCTTCATAAATGGTGAAGATGACATCTTTCTCAGAATCATTCATGACTCTGCCGCCGACTGTCAGTCCTTCATCGTACTTCTTTCCGGACTCGATCAGCACCTGTTTCGGCGTGCTGCCGCTGGCATCAATATATCCGACTGTGAACGTGACGTTCTGATCCTTCACCTTGTCTTCCACGGTGACTGTATACTGCTTTTTCTCCGGATCAGGCGTCGGCGACGGTGTCGCGGTCGGCTTCGGAGTCGCTGTGGGTTTCGGGGTTGCAGTAGGCTTCGGCGAAGCTGTCGGGACAGGCTGTGATTCCTTGGCCTCTGTTGTTACCTTCAGATCGCCTTCCAGGGTAATATCAATGATTTCGATTTTGTCATCATCCTCATATGGACGGATCTTCTGATACACCTTGTCTTTGATTACTTTGCCGTTGTGCTCAATGACCAGTCTGACCGGTGAGGCATAGTTATAAACGAATAAAGAGACCTTCGTGCCGGCAGGTACTTTTGCGCCGGAAACATAATCATCATTGTCTCCTGTATAAACGTGCAGAGCATTGACTGCTTCATCCGTATTGGCAGACGCTGCGCTGTTGTTAATGGTGATCGTGCACATGTCATCTTCTGCTCCGGCAGATTCAAGAACAAATCTTGTATCTGCCTTCAGGGATTCGACATAGTATCCGTCTGCTTCTTTCGCTTTGACTGTCGCTTTATGAGAAACTTTGCTGCCTTCATAGACGGTGAAGATGACATCTTTTTCAGAATCATTCATGACTCTGCCGCCGACTGTCAGTCCTTCATCGTACTTCTTTCCGGACTCGATCAGCACCTGTTTCGGCGTGCTGCCGCTGGCATCAATATATCCGACTGTGAATGTGACGTTCTGATCCTTCACCTTGTCTTCCACGGTGACTGTATACTGCTTTGTTTCTTCTTCCGCATTTACAGGCTCAAGAATGAATCTGGTATCTGCTTTCAGGGATTCGACATAGTATCCGTCTGCTTCACCGGCTTTGACCGCAGCTGTGTGCGTGACTTTTCCGCCTTCTGTTACTTTCAGGATCACGTCACTGTCAGACTCATTGATCACTCTCGCGCCGACCATAAGTCCTTCATCATATTTCTTTCCGGATTCGATCAGCACCTGTTTCGGCGTGCTGCCGCTGTCATCGACATAGCCGACTGTGAACGTAACGTTCTGATCCTTCACCTTGTCTTCCACGGTGACTGTGTACTGTTTTTTCTCCCCGGACACTGGTGTCGGTGACGGTGATGCAGTTGGCTTCGGTGAAGCTGTCGGCGCAGGTTTTGATCCCGCGACTTCAGTTGTAACTTTCAGATCTCCTTCCAGAGTGATATCAATGAACTCGATCTTGTCGTCATCCTCAAACGGACGGATCTTCTGATACACCTTGTCTTTGATCACCTTGCCGTTATGTTCAATGATCAGTCTGACCGGCGAAGCATAGTTGTATACATATACAGTGACTTTTGTACCGGCAGGGACCTTCGTTCCGGATGCGTAATCATCATTGCTTCCTGTGTATACATGCAGAGCATTGACTGCTTCATCCGTATTGGCAGAGGCTGCACCGTTATTGATGGTAATTGTGCAGCTGTCTTTTCCCGTATCCGGAGTCGGCTCAGGTGTTTCATCTGTGCTGCTGCCGGCATAGTCCAGGATCACTTTCACTGACTGATTCAGATCAAAGTAGAATCCGTTTGCGCCTTCTTCACTGCCTCTGGCGGTGTCAACAGTGACACTTTTGATCACTCTGCCGCCGGATGTACAGACTGTCAGTTTCAGCTTTGAAGAGGATCTGTTCAGTGCTCTGACGCCTACCATCAGTCCGGCTTCATATTTTCTGCCGGAAATAATATTCACTGCCTTCGGTGTGCTGCTGCTGTCATCCACATAGCCGACAGTCAGAGACGCATCTGAACTCTTTACACGATTCTGTATCGTGACAGTATACTGCTGTTCTGTTTCCCCTTTCTTTGTGAAAGTGAAGGAAATATCACTGCCGTCACAGACGACGTTTCTGAATGTGGCAGACGGATCCTGCTCTGTCAGCTCCGCCGTTCCCGCTGTCATACCGCCTTTTTTCATCGTGACCGTAACATCGGTATCTTTTCTGAAAACCGTAAAATCATATGTTCCGTTGATCACAGTGCTGCCGTCATGCACAGTTTCATTTCCGATCTTAATTGTTCCAAGATTTTCGTTTCTGATACTCACTGTGCTGGCAGTCTTCTGTTCTGTCGCAAGTGCTTTTGTGGTGACTGTCAGATCACCTTCCAGAACGATCTCAAAGAATTCCACCTTGTCATCGTCTTCAAAAGCTCTCATGACCGGATAAGATTTGTCCGTGAGAGTCACTCCGTTATGAACGATCGTCAGCTGCACCGGGCTGGCAAGATTATATACGTAGACTGAAACTTTTGTGCCCAGAAGTACTTCAGCACCGGAAATGTAATCCTCAAGATCTGCTGTGCCCGGATCATACACATGAAGTCCGTTCACTGCCTGATCGGTATTAGCGGATGCTGCTCCGTTATTGATCGTTATCAGAGCGGTTCCTTTTCCCTCATTTTTTTCTTTGTCTGGTTTTTCCTGACTATTCTGTTCTGTCTGCTTTGATCCGCTTTCATCTGGCTGCTTCGGTGTACAGCCTCTGCATGAAACCAGTCCGAGAATCAGTGCAATGATGACTGCAATGATTCCAAACAGACCATATCGACGCTTCTGGTTCATATTTTCCCTCTTTCTTCCTGCATTCCGTTAGTCTAAGCTAACCACGCACGCATAATAATGTGCCCTGTCAGGCACTGCATTTAGTCATAACTAACCAGCTTTTATATATCATTGATCGTGTTTTAAATCAACTATTATTCAGGAAATGATCCTTCCGCTTTGAAGAGAACTGCACGAAATCGTCCGGATTATGGTAAACTTGCCATGAAAGATGAGAAAAAAATGAAATTTGAAATGAAAGACGGCTTGCTGATCATTCATACAGCAGGCAGATACAGAGACAAATGCCTGGAAGATTTCCTGAATGAATACTGCCAGCCTTCCAGAAATCAGAACCAGCTGATCCAGAATCGTGAGATCCTTCTGAACGGCAGCGAAGTGACGGATCTGCATCAGAAACTGAAAGACGAAGACATCAGTCTGGTACTGAAGGATGAAGGACCCGGCTGGCCATTGGCGGATGAATCGTGCCGAGTCGTCTATGAGGATGCGTTCTGCTATATCGTACACAAAGAGATCGGATATATTATTCACGACAGTGAAGATCCGGAGCACTGCCTGATGGCAATGGCTGCCAGATACCAGCAGGAACACGGGATCCGCTGCCCCGTCCGACCGATCCACCGTCTTGACAGAGATACCCAGGGACTTGTCTTTTTCTCAAAGATCCCCTTCTTCCAGCCATGGTTTGACAAACAGCTGGAAGAAAAGAAGATCCGCCGGCATTACCTTGCCATTGTCAAAGGCAGATGTACGCAGGATAAATTCACCTGTACCGGAAAGATCGGCAGAGACCGCCACAGAAGCGGCGCTTACCGGATCTCAGATACCGGAAAAGAAGCCCGCACAAAAGTGGAGAAGATCGCGCAGAGAGGTCCGTATACCCTGCTTGGCTGTACCCTGGAAACCGGCCGCACCCATCAGATCCGCGTCCACCTTTCTTCAATGGGACTGCCGATCGTCAATGACCCGCTGTACGGCGTGCAGTCGAAAGACTTCCCGTTTATGGGACTGTGGGCAGATGAGATCGAATTCCGAAGCCCTCTCACCAATAAGAAGCATAAAATTCATGATATACCGATAAAAGAGTATGATTATTTCAAAGGAGAGAAATGAACATGAAGTATGATTTCACAACCCTGCCTGACCGTGTCGGTCATGACGCAATTGCGGTCGATCTGCCCGCGAAGAAACTCGGCAATTTCAATGTCGAACGCAAAGAAGGATTTGACGTGATCCCGATGTGGGTGGCTGACATGAACTTCAACTGCCCGGAATGCATCACTGATGCTGTGAAGGAACGTCTGAACTATAAGACATTCGGCTATTTCAAGCCCCGCGATGAATACTATGACGCCATCATTAACTGGCAGAAGGAACACAACGGCGTAACAGATCTCAAACCGGAAAACATCGGCTATGAAAACGGTGTTCTCGGCGGCGTGATCTCTGCCATGAATATCTTCTGTTCCAGAGGCGACAAAGTACTGGTGCACTCCCCGACCTATGTCGGATTCACCCATGTGCTCCACAACAACGGCTTTGACATCGTTCACTCCCCTCTGATCAGAGATGAAAACGGCGTCTGGCGCATGGACTATGCGGATATGGAAGAAAAGCTGGCATCTCAGCACATTCATACAGCGATCATGTGCAACCCTCACAATCCGTGCGGAAGAGTCTGGGAAAAGGAAGAGCTTGAGAAAGCAATGGCACTGTATGAAAAATACCATGTCAATGTGATCTCTGATGAGATTTGGTCCGACCTTCTGATGAATGGTTCGAAGCATATCCCGACCCAGAGCGTCAGTGAATACGCGAAGACACATACTGCCGCGTTCTATGCACCGTCCAAAACATTCAATCTGGCCGGTCTGATCGGCAGCTACCACATCATTTATGATCCGTGGATCAAGGACAGGATCGACAAGGAATCTTCCTTGTCTCACTACAACTCCATGAATGTTCTCTCCATGTACGCGCTGATCGGTGCTTTCTCGAAAGACGGCAATGAATGGCTGAGCGAACTGAAGGAAGTTCTCTCAAACAATATCAACTATGCCTGTGACTTCATTGAGAAAGAACTCAAAGGTGTCTGGGTCTTCAAGCCGCAGGGAACATACATGCTGTTCATCAACTGCAGAGAATACTGTGAGAAGACAGGCACTGACATGAGTACCCTCTATACAAGAGGTCTGGAATACGGCGTCTGCTGGCAGAAAGGAACGGACTTCTGCGATGAATGGTCGCTGCGTCTGAACCTGGCGCTGCCGTTTGCGAGAGTGGAAGAAGCCTTCCGCCGCATGAAAGAATACATCTTCATCTGAAAATAAAAGGACGGACCGCAACTGATCCGTCTTTTCTTCTGTGTTATCCGAGAATTTCAGCTGTAAACTGTTCTGCCGCTTTCAGGTCTTCCGCATCCGGTTTTCCCTTGTGAATGCCCTTGAATTCACCTTTGCAGTGGAATTCGCGCTCATCCATCGCGATGCCTTTTTTATCCGCTTCCGCTTTGACTTTCTTCCATGTTGAGTTCAGCATGGCAGCGGAGCCGAAGTTTACGATGCGTCCTACTTTTGTCTGATCCAGTGACTGAATGAACTTTCTGACTTCCGGATCAATGCTGAAAGCATAATAGGAATTGCCGAGGAACAGGATGTCGACCGGTTCAGTGACCGGAACGCTGATGGGAAGCGCTTCGACGCCGGCTGCCCTTGCGACAGCTTCGGCAAGACGCTTCGTGTTGCCTGTCTTCGTATAGTATCTGACTGCTGTTTTCATATTCTTTACAGTGCAGCTTCGACAGCCTTTCTGACTTCTTCCATGTCTGTTGTCGGCTCAAAGCGGGCGACAACATTTCCTTCCCGGCCGATCAGGAACTTTGTGAAGTTCCATCTGATATATGCCTTCTCGCCATAGCGTTTGTTGTTCATGTCGGAGAACTTCTTCAGGCCGGCTGCCTTCAGTCCTTTGCCGAATCCTTCAAACGGCTTCTCAGTTGCCAGATACGCGAACAGCGGATCAGCAGTGTCGCCGTTGACATCGATCTTTGCGAACTGCGGGAATTCTGTACCGAACTTCAGTGTGCAGAATTCATGGATCTCGTCATCGCTGCCCGGCGCCTGGTTGGCAAACTGGTTGCACGGGAAGTCGAGGATCTCAAATCCTCTGTCCTTCAGATCTCTGTACATTTCTTCGAGCGGTTCATAGTGCGGCGTGAATCCGCAGCCGGTTGCTGTATTGACGATCAGGAGCACCTTGCCCTGATACTGTGACAGACTGACTTCATTGCCTTTTCTGTCTTTTACGGTAAAATCATAGACTGTTTTCATTGTTTCCTTCTTTCTTTTCTTTCTGATTTTCAAGCAGTTCATAGAGCAGTGAATAGAGTGCCTGCGCTTTTTCCACCGGCAGGTCAATGCAGTTTGCTGCCTGGGCAGGAATCTCTTCCGCGTCTTTTTGCAGAGCTCTTCCTTTTTCTGTCAGCGTGATCAGGACGACCCGTTCATCTTCCCTGCTGCGCCGGCGTTCAATGTATCCAGCCTGTTCCATCTTTTTCAGCAGCGGTGAAAGCGTTCCGTTATCCAGCATCAGCTTTGTACAGAGCTCAGAAACGGTGATGCCGTCCTTCTCCCACAGCACCAGGAATACGATGTACTGCGTATAGGTCAGTTTCAGCGGCTTCAGCAGCGGCGTATAGAGAGCTGTCACATTTCTCGCGGCGGCATACAGCGGGAAGCACAGCTGATTGGCAAGTTTCATTGATTCAGGATATTCCGTTTTCATGTCCTTCCCTCCTTTATATTTGATGCAATTATATTTTATCAAACATATTTATCCGTGCAAGTACTTTTTTCAGAAGAAAAGCCTGCTGCCAAGCTTTTTGTGAATATTATCCGGATATATCGTTTCCTTTCAGTTTGCGCAGACCGTTCTCTGTCAGTTCAAAGACGGTGTCTGTCGTTTCCGCGATATATCTGCGGTCATGGGAAACACTGATGATCGTTCCGCCGAACTCTTTCAGAACACTGCGGATCACCGGCTGCGACAGCGGTGAAAAGTTTCTCGTCGGCTCATCCAGGATCAGTACGTTCGCGTGTTCCAGATTCATCTTCAGAAAGAAGATCTTGGCCTTCTGGCCGCCGGACAGTTCACGAATGGGATGTTCCATCTCATCTGTCGTATAGCGCATGGAGCCAAGCAGATTGCGGACTCTGGTCACGCTTTCCCTGTCCATATCAGGAGCCAGATACTGCACCGGCGTCTGATCCATTTCCAGCAGGTCTGTGTATTCCTGCGGCATGTACGCACAGCGGATATCTGTCCGCTCCTTCAGTTCTTCCCGGATCTTCTTCAGCAGCGTTGATTTGCCGCAGCCGTTTCTGCCGATGATGCATACCTTCTGCGGACCGCTGATCTGAAGAACAATATCACGGGCAAGAACATTCTCTTCGATCTTCAGTTCCTTCAGACTGAGATCGAGGATCTTTTTGCCGTACGGGATCCTGCTTTCTTCCCCGAAGAAGAACAGGATCGCTTCTTCCTGCTGAGGAATGCGGGTCATGTTTTCCCGTTCTCTTTCAAACCGCTTTTCCATCGACTTGACGGACTGCATTTTCTTTTTCAGCAGCCTGCCGCTGTGGGGATCCTGCCGGGATACACTGTTCAGTTCGTGATCCACCCGCTGCTGGATCCGCCGGAACCGTTCCATCCGCTCCGCCTCTTCCCTTCTCTCACTCATCGCTTTCTGCATCTGCCTGTCATACAGATCTGACCGCCGTTCCATGTACTCCCGGTAGCCGGTATTGACGATCGTATGGCGGCATACCGTTTTTCTGTTCAGCAGTTCAAGATGAACGATCCGGTTCGCTGTGTTTTCGATCAGGATCTCATCATGGGAAATGAACAGCACTGCGCCTCTGAATTCCCGGATCAGCTGCTCCGTCCATTCCAGCATGGCAATGTCCAGATCGTTGGAAGGCTCATCCAGCAGCAGCACGGTCGGATCTTTCATCAGGATCCTGGCGGTCTGGATGCGCACCTTTTCTCCGCCGGAAAGCGTTGCCAGCTTCTGATCGCTGTAGAACATGTCTGCCGGCAGCTTCATGCGGGCAGCCAGACGGGCAAGATCCTTCGGGGTCTGTTCCGTAAACCGTTCTTCTTCCGAAAGATATGCATAGACTGTCTTTTCCCTGTCTTCTTCCGGCAGTTCCTGAGGAAGATAGCCGATCCTTTCACCAGTGACCGTACGGATGCCGCGGGCTTCCGCATAATCGCTGATCAGTTCCGGATCCGCGATCCACTTCAGCAGCGTTGACTTGCCGTTTCCCTCTTCGCCGATCAGCGCCGCTTTGTCGCCGCTGTTGAGCGTCAGTGAAAAATCATCGAGCAGCACACGGCGGTCTTTATTATATGTAATTGTCAGATTTCTGATCTGAAGCATACCCTCACTTCCTTTCAAAAAAGTCTGTCTTCACATACAGAAAACAGACTTTGATCCGGTATCTTCCTGATAAAGCTGTATTTCCGCATATGAAAAACTCTTTCTGTTTTCTTTCTTTCGGTTTTTCATTACGGGTTACAGCTTCATCCTATCAGTCACACGTGTACTGCACGCGGCCTTTCTTTCAACTACAGTCTAGCAGTACAGAATTCGAAAAACAACAAGAAAAGAATTGCATGGAAGCGGTGCTTTTTTGCCTGTTTCATATTATTCTAATTATATGAACAGACACCTCGTCAGATTTCTGTATCCGAAACCTCAGACGATCTTCATCACTTTGATGTTCAGTTCAGTTGTGCTGTATGCACTGTATTATTTTCATAATACGGATCTGACTCTGTGGCTGATCGCAGCAGCGTTTTTACTGTGGTCTCTGGTGACCGGCGGGATCATGACATACTGGCTGATCAGGTCGCGGAAGATGCAGGAGGAGATCGAACTGATCGAACTGCTGCAGAAAAAAAGCATGTCGCTTTCCCTCTCCTTCATTCTGAATATGTCATTTTTCCTATACTACATGATCGTCTCGATGATCTATAAATCACCATGGTTTGCAACGATCGCGTTCTTCTATATTTCTCTTTCGATGGGCAGAATGATCCTGCTGACGGAAGCCCGCTTCAAGCATCCCAATCTGCGCAGCCAGTGGCGCAGCTACATGACATGCGGCTATCTGATGCTGGCAATGATGATCGCTCTGATCATGATGGCGTTCATGGTCGTGGAAGATCATTACTCCATGTCATATCCCGGTCATACCATCTGGGCAGCCGGCATCTTCGCTCTGTATCTGAGCTGGTCTGCGCTGCAGGGATATTTCACGACCAGGAAATGGCGTTCCCCGATGCTTTCGGCGGAACGGGTCGTTGCGATGAGTGCTGCCCTGCTCGGTATCTATTCGTTCCAGACGGCGTATCTGACGCGTTCGGGACAGGCCGACCCGGTCATCCGTTTCTGGAATATCACGACCGGCGTTGTGATCAGTCTTCTGATGCTGGCGATCTCCGTCTACATGATCGTGCACGGCGGAAGGATGCTGGCAAACAGAATTGAATTTGAAAAGAAGACCGGTCACTAGATCTTCTTCAGTTTCTCATTCAGTTTGGAATAGATCCGCTCGCGGAACCATGGTTCCGATGACATCCGGACTGCTTCATCTTTTTCAAACCAGGCGACTGCCCTGTTCTCCCCTTCCTTCGGACGCACCGGTTCATCCGGATCCGCTTCCAGCAGATACGTGACATTCAGATGCAGATGGGAGCCGATATATGTTCCCTTTTTTTCATGTCCGTCCACCGTCAGGATCTCCAGCGAATAGATATCTTCGCTGACCGGAGATACATTCTGAAGCCCGGATTCCTCCTTCACTTCCCGCAAAGCAGTTTTCAGAAGATCCGTTTCCCCGTCCGCATGACCGCCCAGCCATGACCAGGAATCATAAATGTTGTGATATGCCATCAGGACCTTTGTGCGGTCTCTGGAAACGACCCAGGCGCTGGCTGTCATATGCGCATTTTCGTTTTTTCTTGTAAACAGATCCTTTCCTGTTTCCAGATATTCCAGCAGACGCTTCCTGTCCGTTTCTTCCTGTTCGTTGAATGGTTCAAGTGCCTTGATCTGATCATACAGTTTCATATGTATTCCTGCTCTTTCGCAGATAATTATACAGGAAGTATCTTTCTGCGGCGCTGTTCAATGCTAAAATAATAGTAACCAATCAGAAAAGGAGATCATTGAATATGGGTTTACGCAAAGACTTTCTGTGGGGCGGCGCTGTCGCTGCCCATCAGCTGGAAGGCGGCTGGGACCAGGGAGGCAAAGGCTGGAGCATCGCTGATGTCATGACCGCCGGCGGCAACGGCATCCCGCGCCGCATCACAGACGGTGTCCTGGAAGGTGAAAACTATCCGAACCACGAGGCCATCGATTTCTATCATCATTACAAAGAAGACATCGCCCTCTTCGGCGAAATGGGCTTCAAGGCATTCCGGACATCCATCGCCTGGACCAGGATCTATCCGAACGGCGATGACGAAGAACCGAACGAGGAAGGCCTGGCGTTCTATGAGGACATGTTCGATACATGTCACAAATACGGCATTGAGCCTGTCATCACCCTTCAGCATTTTGAGATGCCCTACAACCTGGCAAAGAAGTACAACGGCTTCATGGACAAGAGATGCATCGGCTTCTTTGAAAAATTCAGCCGCACCTGCTTCGAACGATACAAAGGCAAAGTCAAATACTGGATGACATTCAACGAGATCAACAACCAGTCGGCAGCACCGAACGCGCATCACATGCTGCAGGAAGGCGGCGTCCTCCTCAAGGAAGGCGATCCGGCAGAAGAGATGATGTACCAGTCTTCGATCAACGAGCTGCTCGCCAGCGCCAAAGCTGTCAAGGCATGCCATGAGATCGATCCTGACGCGATGATCGGCTGCATGATCGCAATGTGCCCGATCTACGCGCACACATGCAATCCGAAGGATGTCATGGAAAAGACATGGGCGGATTACAAGAGATACTGGTACTGCGATGTCCACGCAAAAGGAAAAGTGCCTGAGTACATGTTCCGCTACTGGGAGAGAAACAACCTCAACGTCATCGTGACTGAAGAAGAAAAAGCTGTCCTGAAAGAAGGCATCGTTGACTACATCGGCTTCTCCTACTACATGTCCTTCGCTGTTGCCGCAAGAGATGAGAATCCGGAATTCAACTTCTATGAAGGCGGAGCACTGCTTGGCAAGGGCGGACAGTCTGACTTCGTGAAGAATGAATACCTCGGCGCGACCGACTGGGGCTGGCCGATCGATCCGCTCGGACTGCGCTATGCGCTGAACTGGTTCCAGGCAAGATATGATCAGCCGCTGATGATCGTTGAAAACGGCATGGGCGCGTATGACAAGAAAGAAGAAGACGGATCTGTTGACGACAGCTACAGGATCGACTATCTGAGAAACCACATCAAGGCCATGATCGACGCTGTCAACAAAGACGGTGTTGACCTGCTCGGCTACACGATGTGGGCACCGATCGACATCGTATCTGCTTCCTCCGGTGAAATGGACAAGCGCTACGGCTTCATCTATGTCAACAAGAACAATGCCGGTGAAGGCGACCTCTCCCGTTCAAAGAAGAAGTCCTTCTACTGGTACAAGCACGTCATTGAGACAAATGGCGAAGAACTCTGAAACAGCTTTTGAAAGGCGTATCGCGAATGGGCATGCGCCTTTTCTTTTCCCTTGTCTCCCTGCTGTCACAGGATCATATTCTTTTTTTATTTTCTGTATTTTTCCCGATGAAAGATTACGGATTTGTGCGATACTTGAAGTAGAGAATTACACAAAGGAGATATCATGAGAAAAATACTGTTTGTGGGCTCGGAAGCCTACCCGTTCGTCAAGACAGGCGGTCTGGCGGATGTTATGTACGCCCTTCCCAAGGCACTGCTGAAGGAAGACTGTGACGCCCGCGTGGTCATTCCGCTGTATGGATGCATCGCGGACAAGTACAAGGACGAAATGGAATTCCTTGACAGCTTCTGGATGAAGGTCGGCGAAAACAACAAAGACTACTATGTCGGCATCAAGTCCCTTGTTCTGGAAGGTGTTACCTACTATTTCATTGACAATGAAGAACTGTTCTCCTGGGGCAATCCGTACAGCGACATGTCGGATGACCTGGAAAAGTTCATTTATTTCGACAAGGCAGTTCTCGCTGCTCTGCCGGTGATCGGCTTCATTCCTGATGTCATTCACTGCAACGACTGGCAGGCAGGTCTGCTTCCCGTCTATCTGAGAACACTGTTCAAGAACACAGAAGTCGGCCAGCAGTCCAAAGTGGTCATGACAGTCCACAACCTCCGCTTCCAGGGTATCCAGACGATCGGCCGCATCAAGTATCTCTCCGGTCTGCCGGACTATGTATTCACATTTGATCAGCTGGCTGACTACGGCGATGCCAACATGCTCAAGGGCGGCATGATCTATTCCGACTGCATCACGACAGTCTCTGAATCCTACGCGGAAGAGATCAAGACCGAAGAATACGGTGAAGGTCTGGAGGCAGTAACAAGCTTCCACTCCTACAAGCTCCTCGGCATCGTCAACGGCATTGACTATGACCAGTACAATCCGGAGACAGACAAGAAGATCTTCGTCAACTATAACGTTGACAACGCGAAAGAAGGCAAAGCCGCCAACAAGGCTGCCCTGCAGGAAGAGCTCGGACTGGAAGTCGATCCGAACAAGATGATGATCGGTCTGATCTCCCGTCTGACGGACCAGAAAGGTCTCGACCTTCTGATCCCGATCGTCGATCAGATGATCGACGGCAACACCCAGTTTGTCCTGCTCGGAACCGGTGTCTCCGACTACGAGAACGCGTTCCGCTACTTCGAAGACAAATACAGAGGAAGCGTATCCTCCAGCATCATGTACTCCGATGAAAGATCCAGAAAGATCTACGCGGCAGCTGACGCGATGCTCGTTCCTTCCCGGTTCGAACCGTGCGGACTGACCCAGCTGATGGCAATGCGCTACGGCGCAGCGCCGATCGTCAGAGAGACAGGCGGTCTGAAAGACACTGTTTCCGCGTACAACAAGTACGAAGGAACCGGCACCGGATTCTCCTTTGAAGAATACAGCCCGTGGGTCTTCCTTGACAGCATCAACCTGGCAAAGGAGATCTACTTCACCCAGCCGGAAGCCTGGGATGCCCTGGTCAGAAGAGACATGGAACAGGACTTCTCCTGGGGCAAGGCTGCCCAGCAGTATGTCGCGATGTACGACAGCCTCTGAGAAACAAAACACACAGGCGGGAGTGATCTCCCGCTTTTTTCATGCATGAATTCTGCTATGATTATTTCTGACAGGAAGGAAATCACTATGAAAATACTACGGGCAATTTTCAGCAGAACAACTTTTATGATCCTGATGGTCATCCTGGAACTGGCGATCTTTATCTCGATCTATCACTGGTTCGGCGAGCAGGCAGCCTGGATCGCCGAGGTCCTGCATTTTCTCAGCGGCATCATTGTTCTGAGCATCATCAAAAACAGCAGGCATCTTT
This sequence comes from Solobacterium sp., assembly GCA_024680365.1. Lineage (GTDB taxonomy): Bacteria > Bacillota_I > Bacilli_A > Erysipelotrichales > Erysipelotrichaceae > Bulleidia. Next base: position 10,878 of record JAILCN010000241.1, on the reverse strand, counting down.
CTTCAGACATGATCTGGATCGTTGCCATCCTGCTGTTTCCGATCCCCGCGACCGCTGTGTACATTCTCCTTGGCGCAAATATGATCGGCAGCCGCACCACATGGAACCTGGTCCTTTCCACCCGTGACGCAAAGAAATACTATCCGCATGACGAAGACACGCAGAAAGACCTGATCACTCAGGCACCGGAACTGCGCGGTCAGTTCCGCTATATCTCCGACAGTGCCGGATTCCCCTTCTACCGCAATACCGGATTTGATTACTACGGTCTTGGCGATACCGGCTATCCGGTGATGCTGGAAGAAATGAAAAAAGCAGAGAAGTTCATCTTCCTGGAATACTTCATCATTGAAGAAGGCATCATGTGGAACGGCATGCTTGAAATACTGGAACAGAAGGCAAAAGAAGGCGTGGACGTACGCGTCATGTACGACGATCTCGGCTCCTTCATGACCCTTTCCGCAAGCTACGCGAAGAAGCTGGAAGAAAAAGGCATCCGCTGTATTTCCTTCAACCGGATCAACCCGATCCTCGGCATCATCATGAATCACCGTGACCACCGCAAGATCATGATCATTGACGGAAAGACAGCCTTCTCGGGAGGCGTCAATCTGGCGGATGAATACATCAACGTCAAAAAGATCCACGGTCACTGGAAAGACAACGTCATCCGGATCAAAGGCGAAGCTGTCTGGTCCTATACCGTCATGTTCCTGACCCACTGGAATGCCCTGTGCAAAGGAAAGAAAGATGAAGACTTCACCGTCTTCAAAGCGGAGCCGGAAGCAGGAAAGGAAGACGGCTTCATCGCTCCCTACGGAGAAACACCGCTGGATGACGAGATCACCGCGCAGAATATCTACATGGGCATTCTCAACCAGGCAAATGACTACTGCTATATCTATACGCCCTATCTGATCATTGATACTGAACTGATCAATGCTCTGATCCTGGCAGCGAAACACGGCGTGGATGTCCGCATCATGACACCCGGCATTCCTGACAAGAAACTTGTCTGGATGATCACAAGATCGTATTACAAGACACTGATCGAAGGCGGCGTAAAGATCTACGAATACACACCGGGATTCGTCCACTCGAAAGTATTTGTTTCTGATGACAGAGTCGCGACAGTCGGTACCGTCAACCTGGATTACCGCAGCCTCTATCTGCACTTTGAGAATGGTACCTATCTGTATGGATCAGAAAAGATTGCTGACATCAAGCAGGATTATCTGGATGCGATCCAGCAGTCTCATCTGATGACCCTGCAGGAATGTCACACCGGTCTGCTCAGATCCTACTTCATCGCTGTGCTGCGTCTGTTCGCCCCTCAGATGTAAAGGAATACTCTTCGGAGTATTCTTTTCTTTTCTGATATTTTCATAGCATAATTACATTCACTCATATATAATCGTTTCGGTAAAGGAGGACGTTATGACAGGATTGTTTGTACCCGGTACTTTTCTGATCCCTGAACACTGCGATCTTTCGAAATGGTCCGTGATCGCGTGCGACCAGTATACGTCAGAACCGGAATACTGGCAGAAAGCAGAAGCCCTCGTCGGCAGTGCGCCGTCTTCCCTGCGCTGCATTCTTCCGGAAGCGTATCTTTCTGAAACTGACCTCAGCCTGATCGAAGAAACGCACAGCGCAATGCTGAAGTATCTGAATGAGAACCTGTTCCGTGAATATCCGGATTCATATATTTATATCGAACGCTCCCTGCAGGACGGCAGAGTACGCCGCGGCATCCTTGGCTGCATCGATCTGGAAGCGTATGAATATACAGACAATACGGAAGCTGCCGTCAGAGCAACGGAAAAGACCGTGCCGGAGCGGATCCCGCCCCGCATGGCAGTCAGAAAAGATGCGCCGCTGGAATTCAGCCATGTGCTTCTGCTGTGCGATGACGAAAAAAAGCAGATCATTGAAGGACGCGATCCGTCTTCCATGCCCCTGCTCTACGACTTTGATCTGATGCTGAACGGCGGACATATCAGAGGCTGGCTTGTCAGCGGTTCAGAAAAAGAAAAACTCGAAGCAGAGCTGCGCAGGTATGAAACAGAAAAAGCAGGCCGTCTGATCTATGCGGTCGGCGACGGCAATCATTCCCTTGCCAGTGCCAAAGTACTGTATGAAGAATCCGGCAGAGACCCTGCCCTGCGCTACGCGTGTACAGAGCTGAACAACATCCGGGATGACTCATATACCTTCGAGCCGATCCACCGCATTGTCCAGAACGCTGACACAGACGATCTGACAGCCTTTCTGAGATCGCATGAACAGAAAGGCGGAACAGAAATACCGTTCCTCTGCGGCGGCAGAGAAACCACTCTGTCACTGCCTGTTTCAAAAGACAGCTACACCCTGAAAGTTCTGCAGGATCTTCTCGATCAGTATCTGGAAGATAATCCCGGCGAGATCGATTATATCCACGGCGAAGAGCATCTCAGAAGCCTTTGCGGCAAGAACACAGCAGGCTTTGTCCTGCCCCCGCTTTCGGCAGACAGCTTCTTCGCGAACATTGAGAAAAACGGCGCCTACTGCCGCAAGGCTTTCTCGATCGGTGAAGCGGATGACAAGCGTTTCTATCTGGAATGCAGAAAACTGAAGAACCTTTGATTTCCTCGGTAAACGTGGTAATATTACATAGGTTCGCATGCGCCAGTAGCGCAATTGGATAGCGCAACAGATTCCGAATCTGTAGGTTGTGGGTTCAAGTCCCGTCTGGCGTACCATCAGAAAACCTCTTCTGTCTGTACAGGAGAGGTTTTTTGATCACAGTCGGCGTATAATATACCTGTTAAAAAACTATATTTGCAATGGAATAAATCATATTAAATGGAGTATTTTTATGAAAAAGGTTGAATTTGTCAGAGTCACAGCAGAATTATCCGGCTTCGGCCTTGGAAAGGGAATAAAATCTGAATTTGCGTCCATAGAAGACATCATTAAAGAACGCATTGAGGATGGCTGGTCTTATATGGGTTATGTACCTGTAGTCACAAGAGGAACCGGTGATATTGAGACATTGTCTCTCATTTTCCAGCGTGATGAGTAACAATTACAGCAGTACGAAAAGCAGTCACCTTCCGGAAGCATATATGGAAATACCGCGAATTCAAAGTTACCGTGAGGAAAAAACATGGATACCAAAAAAACAGTCAAAAAGTATGGGAATATCTACAGAAAGATCCTTGTCAAAGGAAACTGTCCTGATCCGGACAGGAAAGAAGCATATGAGAAAAGACTGACTGCGATGTATGCTTCCAAAAAATACGAAGAACATAACATCTATCCGACAACAAACACAGAGTATATCTATGCCATCATTGCCATGTGCCTGGAACTCAAAGAATCCGGATCATCAGACAAAGAGATCATTGACGCCATAAACAGCGGCTTCAGCGGACGCAGGAATTTCTTCAAGCACCTGATCAGATGCATCGACCTGCTTCCCAACAGCTATCAGATCGCGGAAAAATGGAATATATCAGATCACGATAAGCGTGTGAAGGACGGCAGCATCTTTTATGATCAGTTTGACGTATCCGAAGGAAGAATCGAGTACAGCATATCCAGATGCGTATACGTTGAGATGTTTGAAACATACGGGATCAGATCACTGTGCAAAATATTCTGCATGACGGATAAAGCCGCTTACAGCAATCTTGTCAGACACGTTGGGTTCACCAGATTTTCGGATCTGTCTGACGGAGACAGCTGCCATGACATCATCACAGACAAGCGAAGGATACAGAACTGATTCATTTTGTCATTGACAGAAACAACATGTATAATAAGATTGCATCGGAGGACAGTGTGCCGCAGCACAGGGGATCGCAGATCGTAAGATCAGCAGGCCGCCTGTCAGATAAGATGCCGGGTGAGCCCGGAAAGATGTTTTTGCATCGCCGGGTTTTTATGATCCGGCAGACAGGAGGTACTATGAGCAAAACACAGGTAACACTGGCTCCGCTGAAAGACGAAGACAGAGAACAGTTCATTAAAGACAATCAGCGGGCTTTCAGGTACGGAGCAACAGAAGAGTTTGGCATGAGAGATGATCACTTTGTAGAAGACAGAGAGATCATTTCCAGGCAGACGATCGAACAGTCCATTGACAATGGTGAAGCATTCAGGATCCTGCATGAAGGAAAGACCGCCGGCGGCGTCATCGTGCGCGTGAAACAGGACAGAGGAGATCTGGAGATCCTGTTCGTCGATCCGGATGTCCACAGCAAAGGGATCGGCTATGCCGCCTGGTGTCAGATCGAAAAGATGTATCCGGATGTCAGGGTATGGGAAACACTGACCCCGTACTTTGAAACAAGGAACATCCATTTCTATGTCAACCGTTGCGGCTTTCACATTGTTGAATTCTTTAATTCGCACCATCGTGGCCCGTCTGAGGCGGACTATGAAACGGACAGCGAACAGTCCCTCGACGGTATGTTCCGGTTTGAGAAGAAAATGCGGTAAATGCAAACCTGCCGATCTCAGCGGGATCTCCCTTCTGAACGTATCTGCCAGGTCAAGGATCTTCTTCATACAGAAAGAGGATCCTTTTTTTGGTCCCGGTGATATCGTATAGTATAATCATCCGGGATCAGAGAAATGAGTCATACAATGAAGAGAAAGTCAGGACACAAACGATCCATGTTTTCAGTCATCCGGATGACTGCGGCTTTTTTGCTGCGCTGCGGTTGTCAGGCCCCGGACAGCAGACAGGATCCTTCCGGAATGTCCAGCCTGGAAAAGATACGGAAGCGCGGCATCCTGAAAGTTGGTACGACCGGAGATTACCAGCCCCTGTCCTGCTTTGATTCTGCCTCAGGCAGATACATCGGCTTCGACACAGAACTCGCGGAGGACCTCGCTCATGATCTGCATGTCAGAATACAATTTGTGAAGACTTCCTGGCCGGCTCTGACGGATGATCTGCATGCGGGAAATTTTGATCTTGCAGTGTGCGGCATCACCATCAGTGACGCCCGGAAAGAACTGGCTCTGATGTCTGACGGTTACCTGAAGAATGGAAAAACCATCCTCTGCCGCGCAGAGGACGCAAATCAATATACAGGTCTGGAAGCTGTCAACAGCCCTGATGTGCGTGTGATGGTGAATCCCGGCGGCCTCAACGAACAGTTCGCGCATGAAAAGCTGCCGGATGCAGCGCTGCTGATCCATGCTGTCAATCAGGAGATCCCCGGCCTCATCGCCTGCGGCAAAGCAGACATTATGATCACTGAGATCATTGAAGCGAATTATTATGCTGCGCATGATGACCGTCTTGCCGCGCCGCTGATCGATCACCCCTTTACCCATACAGAACTGGGTATTCTGATGGGGAAAGGCTCGGAAGACCTTCTGGACTACGTAAATGAATTTCTGGAGAAAGAGAAACAGTCCGGCAGGATCCTGGAACTTTCCGCAAAGTATTCCATTCGCTGAACATATTGTTTTTGAAGGATCATATTCATGCTTGAATATGATTTTTAATTGCATTACGCTTCTTTCAGGACGTCCAATCATAATTTCAAGGAGACTTTTATGACAAAAGAAGAACTGCATGAATTGATTGCAGAAAGCAGCGGAAACGAAAGCAGCATCTGCCAGATCACAGCCCTCAGAAACGGCAGGACCGCATATCAGGACTGCTGGCACGGATACAGACCGGAAGATGCGGTAAATGTAAATTCCGTGACCAAAGGCGTGATGGCACTGCTGGCCGGTATTGCCATAGACAAGGGCTGCATCCGGAGCGTGGATCAGAAAGTGATGGATTTCTTTCCGGACTATCCGGTTAAACGCGGTGAGAAAACGATTTACGACGTAACAGTCAGACATCTTCTGACAATGACTGCGCCTTATAAGTACAAGTCAGAGCCATGGACTAAAGTCTGTACATCCCAGGACTGGACACTTGCAGCACTTGATCACCTGGGCGGAAAGAAAGGGATCACCGGTGAATTCAAATATGCAACACTGGGCATACAGATCCTTGCCGGCATCATTGAGAATTCATCCGGAGAAAAGTGCATTGATTTTGCCAACAGAAACCTGTTCCTTCCCCTTGGCATACCGGAGCACACGATCCACGGAGACAGTTCCAAAGAAGATCAGTTCGACTTTCTGATGAACAAAAACCCGAGAAAGAACGAATGGTACAATGATCCGCAAGGCACAGTGACTGCCGGATGGGGCCTGTGTCTGTCCGCCCGGGATCTGGCAGTGATCGGAGAACTTGTCCTCAATGACGGCATGTATAACGGAACACAGATCATCTCCGAAAACTATCTTCACGATATGACAGCGGAACATGTAAAGCTCGGTGAGCGGTTCGGGTTCATGAGCTATGGCTATCTGTGGTACAGACCATTTGAAGGCAGAGAGGTATATGCCGCGATCGGTGACGGCGGCAATATCATTTACGTGAACAAAGAAAAAAATGTATCTGTCGGAGTAACAGGCACATTCAAACCGAGAATATTTGACAGAGCAGATTTCATTGAGAAGAACATACTGCCGCTCATTGATCAGTAAATTCTTTTCTGAAAAGCACAAAACCCTGAGAAGACCATTCCCGGGGTTTTTCACTACAGCATCATTTTCAGCTTCTCAGGGATCAGTTCCATCGTCACATGATCTGACATCCATTCGATCTCTCCATCGGTATGGATCCAGAGCGGATGTTCGCTGAAGATCTCCGCCTTCTTTGCCTTGCGCATATGCACGCCGCTGAATTTCACATGCGAGCCGCTGTAGGCGTACGGGAAGATCCGGAAGAAATCATATCTGCTCAGACTGTCGCCGGTGCAGAAGTCGAGCATGCCGTCATCGGCAGCAGCATCTGCGCCGAACCGGAAGCCGCCGCCTTCATACGGTTCATTCATCGCAGCGGTAAACAGCATTTCATTGTATTCACGGATCTCGTTGTCATCGAAGATCACTCTTGCCTTCCCCTGCTTTGTCGTGAAGATCACATGCAGTGCTTCATAAAGGTAGATGAGCTTGCCGAGGTTCACTTTGTTCAGTTTCTTTTTCATTGCGGAATCCTGGACAAAGGCACAGATCTCCGCATCAAAGCCGATGCCGCAGGAGATGTTGAACAGACGGGTGATCTCCCTGTCTGCTGGGACAAGATCTTTGTCAAAGGCGGTATGCATCGTCACCCTGCCGACGTCGAGCTCCCGTTTTGTCTTCCCTTCCTTCAGTGTTTCCACCGCCTGTTTCAGGGGGTATTTCATGTTCAGGGATTTGGCGAGATCATTGCCCGATCCGCAGGTGATGAACGCGATCCTGGTATGCGCGAAATCGCGGATGCCATTAACGACGAGATTCATCGTTCCATCGCCGCCGAACACCAGAAGATCCGCCGGTTCACCTGCGGAAGTCAGTTCTTCCGTGATCTCCCGGATCCCGTGCTGAAGCGTTGAAAAAGACACGTCGTAATCAATAGACGCAGCTTTCAGAAGCGGTTCTGCTTCCAGCCATTTTTTCATTGTCTTCCCGCCTGCACCGGCCGGATTCACGATCACCTGCAGCATATTACTTCTCCTCGAAACTCAGTTCCTTATGATGTCCGTCTTCGGTAATGACACAGTTCGCAAAGATGCCTTTCACGATGTCTTCATAGATCATGGGATCTTTCAGAGAAGGTGAATAGTGTGTAAACCACAGTTCCTTTACCCCTGCTTTGGCGGCAATGGCCGCGCTCTCCTGCATCGTCATGTGCTTGTTGTACTCTGCTTTTTCCTGCTTTTCCGGATCGCCGTACATGCCTTCCGCGATCAGCAGATCAGAACGCATCGCGTGTTCGGTGATATAGTCGGTCGGTCTGGTATCGGTCACATACGTCACTTTGATGCCCTTCCGCGCTTCCCCCAGCACCATGTCGGGCGTATATGTATTTCCTTCAAATTCAACAGTCTGCCCCTTCTGCAAAAGTCCCCACATCTTTACCGGCAGATTCAGTTTCTTTGCTTTTTCGACATCGAATTTCGGATCTCTCTGTACGTCGATCACATATCCGTATGTCGGTACGCTGTGCTTCACGGCAAAGGCAGTGATCTTCATATTGCCGACTGTGAATACTTCTTCCCGGTTTTCGTATTCTCTGTATCGCAGTTCAAACGGGATATACCTGGCAACGGTCAGCACGCCTTTGAGGATATCTCCCAGTCCTTTCGGACCGTAGATCGTCACCGGTTCTGTCCTGTCGGATTTTGCCATGCTTAAAAGCAGACCGGGAAGACCTGCCGTATGATCCGCATGAAAATGCGTCAGCAGGATCGTATCGATCTGTTTGACAGAATACCGCTGTTTGTTCAGGGTGATCTGAGTCCCTTCGCCGCAGTCGATCAGCATCGACGTGCCGCCGCAGCGCACCAGAAGAGATGTCAGCCACCGTTCCGGAAGCGGAACCGTTCCGCCTGTTCCAAGTAAACAGAGATCCAGCATATTTGCCTCACTTCCTACCTATGTTACCACAGTTCATTCGATCTGGAAAAGCTGTCATCCGCGCGCATATAAAAAACGCCAGCGTTCCAGCTGACGTCTGAAGCGTTATTTTTCCGGATTGCCGCCGGTAATAAACGTACGGATATCGGCACAGAGTTCATGTACATTCTCTTCCCCGATATAGATCATATGACCGGACTTGTATCCTTTGACAAAACATCTTTCTCTCGGCAGTCCGCCATGATCCAGCGTATGCCATACATATCCGAATTCCGTGCACAGATCATACCAGCCGTTGGCGAAGAACGTCCGCATGCCGGGTCTTCTAGTCATTGCGTTCCGCAGCTGTTCGCCGGTCGTACCGAATTCACAGTCTCTCTTCCAGTCTTTGTAATACATTGTCATGTTGATGTAGGTGCGGTCAAGTCTGATGCCGAGATGTTCGAAAAGATCACCGGTGAGCGCCGCATAGAAATACGGATCATACCGGTCAGCTGTCGCGTCATCCCACAGCGCCTTCTGTTCTTCATCTTTCCACGGTTCCAGCATCTCTCTCGTCATCCTGCCGTCATATCTGGATACTGCTTTGCCTTTGGCTTTGATGACTTCCTGACGGTAGTCATTGTCATCGATCTTCAGTCCGTGTTCCAGCAGATACTCTCTTGAAACACCGGTATAGTATGTCACCTTTTCAATGACCGCTTCTTTTTCTTCTTCACTCAGCGCTTCACCTTTATACAGAGCCAGGACGTAATCATGGTCTGCCCATGCCTTCGCTTCCATGACAAATTCATCGACTGGCTGATCACTCGGATGGTTGTGGAACCAGTTGACGCCTGCATATGTCGGGAAACCGATGACACTGCCTTCGACCGGCAGTTCACGGCCGAAGTACTTGCCTACCGTAACGGTGTTGCCGATCATGACGATGCCGTCAAACGCGACGCCGTAGGCTCTGTCTTTTCCGTTGGTTGCCGCAATGCCAGCCGCAACGGCAGAACGTGTGCAGCCGTAGCTTTCACCGACCAGATACTTCGGCGAAAGACCTCTGCGGTAACGCAGGCACCATGCCTCAATGAAGTTCAGCAGTGCTTCCGCATCCGCTTCAATGCCGAGGAAAGAATCCTTTTCTGCTTCATCCAGCAGACGTCCGTAGCCTGTTCCGACCGGATCGACCAGAACAATATCCGCTATATCGATCAGACAGTCTGGATTGTCGATCACTTCATATGGTCCGAACGAAGTCGGCCGGTCCGGCTCCCCGTATGTAATTCTTCTGGCGCCGAGGAATCCGGCATGGACATACATCGAAGAAGATCCCGGTCCGCCGTTGTAGGCAAAGATCACCGGACGGTCTGAAGTATCCTCAACATCCGAGCGGATATACGCATATGAGAAAATCGTGGCAATCGGTTTGCCGTCTTTGTTGTAGAAGACATTGTCCTCGCTGATCGTATGATAGGGAATCTGTTTCCCCTGCAGTGTGATCACATGATCTGTCTCAAAACGCGCCGGTTTAAAATCATCCGGTTTGATGCATTCAGTTCTGTACATACTGATATTCTCCATTCATCCAGATAATCATACACTGCAATGCACAAACATTCCACCGCGCAGCCATCAGTCCTCATGCATACGTTTCTGCGTAACTAAAGATCCTGACACAGGTCCGGAAATGTATATGACGTATCTGCCATTCCAATAGGCCGTCCAGCAACATAAATACTTCTTGTATATTATGTGCATTTTGTTGTTCACAAATAACCTTTGCGTGTTCTGAATCGTTACATCAGGTAGAATTTTGCCACAATTGGTAGAATCCACGCTCTGGACCATGTATCCTATTGAAAACAGGACTCATTTGCATTAAAAATGAAACAAGTGGAGGAAATCAGTCTATACAAGAAATAAACTTCATAGGCGGGCAATATGAAACGAATCATCAATATTTTCATGGCATTAGTATTCATTTTTTCATTCTTTACAAATTCTGTAGACGCCTGGACTGGAAATAAAACTTACGATCAATACACGTATCAGTCGGGACAAGACACATATCTGCGGGGGAAAGATCAGATTCAGCCTTCTCATAATGACGGAGGTTATCATTATGCAAGAGGCACAATTGCCTGGTCCGGTCATACGAACGGATCAGTTCATACAAGTTATGGATCCAGTGCTTCCGATAATCATATTTATTCCAAGTCAAAAACTCTGCTGATTTACGATCATGTCAGAGGAGAATCGTATAACTATTCCTTTACGTTTACTGCCGAAAAGGTCAGGCATGGTGCTCCTGGCAGCGCCTGGCCGGCCTGACCAATATCATTCCTCCACCTTTTTCGCTATTCTCAGAGGGTAATATGACAGAAAGTAAAAAGACTGTTTTCTTTACATTTGTAATCATCCATG
>JAILCN010000240.1 GCA_024680365.1 Solobacterium sp. | reverse complement strand
CATGGATGATTACAAATGTAAAGAAAACAGTCTTTTTACTTTCTGTCATATTACCCTCTGAGAATAGCGAAAAAGGTGGAGGAATGATATTGGTCAGGCCGGCCAGGCGCTGCCAGGAGCACCATGCCTGACCTTTTCGGCTGTAAATGAAAAGGAATAATTATATAATTCGCCTCTGACATGATCGTAAATCAGCAGAGTTGTTAGCGCCAGTCTAGTTTGACCACAAAGCGCCAAACGAATTCAGCCAAAACCCGCCAAATAAAAGCGGCCACTATTACGCAAACTCTTCAAACCTTCTAAACTCTTGGTGACCAAACACAACTGTTAAAAGGAGGAAATTTGAAAGAATACATTAATAATAATGGCCTACAAGAAATGTTAACACAGGCCATTGATCAGATGAAAGCCGACTATGGTGAGAAATTTGATATCGAGCACGTCAATCTCGCTGAACTGGGCAGACGTACAAAACTGCCAAGACATGTTCTCAGAAGATTGAAGAAGAATGGATTTGTTGTTAAGCCTCATGGCAATACCGGTGTCGTTGATGATCTGCTTAAAAAGCGTGTAACCAATTCCGAAGTTATCTACGATCGAATCAAAGAGCTTGGATACGCTGGTGAAAAGAGAGACAAAAGAAGCTGTTCTCCGCTACCTGCTTGATAAAATCGGAACAGAAGACAAAGCTGTCATGATCGGCGATACAGTCTATGACGTCGAAGGTGCCAATGCCCTGCAGATACCATGCATCGCAGTCACATGGGGATTTGGAACGAAGACATGTTAAAAAGCCGGCGCAGTCACTGTCGTTGATACGATGGATGAGCTGTATCAGGCAGTCTGAACAGACAAAAGCACGGATCATCAGACCCGTGCTTTTCAATGTAGTTCTGATCCGCCGGAAATTTTTACATTCTGTGATCTCTAGCTTCTCGGCTTGACCTGATCCGCGCACGCTTTGATACGTGCAAGATCTTCTTCTCTGAGATTCTCATTTTCTTTATATTCCGCATCAATTTCCATGCGGATATTGTAATAGCCATCGTCATCGCTGAATGTAATGACAAAGTATGGATAGTATATGCCGCCGTCTTCGAACATCTTGTAAATACTGATGTTCATGCCATCAAATTCCTGTTCACTGACAAATGTAAAATCAGAACCTTTCGGCTTTGAATCAAAAGGTTTTTTGCAAAGCCGGACCACAGGATTCAGAATTGCTTTGTCATCCATCCCTACGTAGTAACAGTAGATTTCTCTGCCATCCATCTTCTTTTCGATATTTCCTTTCCAGTGCTCTGCAAACCCGGCGATGTCAGTATTAAACTGTTTATCGATCGTTTTTGGCGAAGGTGCATCAGGCAGATTCGGATATTGAACAGAATACATATACAGATACAGGAAAAGTAATCCGATGGCGCTTATAATACAGAATCTTTTAAATCCCTTTTCAGTCATTTATCCACAATGCTCCATTTCCCCAGCTTGCATTAACCTGTGATGCGTAGACACCGTGATTGCCAATACAACGATAGAACTTTGTTCCAGAAGAATCTATCGAATATGCATATACACGTTCACATTATATATTCATTCGTATAGCAGTTTATAAAGCGAGGGAAAAACAGCGTAATTCGAGGGAAAAAAGTATTCGTGGCTAATTCCAGACAAACGGCACGGCAGTTCCGGTTGAACGGCACACCGTTCCGCTTAAAACAGCACATATCAAAACTTTAAATGCAAAGGCTATGCCGAGAAAATCCTTGCCAATGAGTATCCCTCAAATAAACTGAATGCCGTTGCGTCTAAAGGCTTGAAAAAGCCTTTAGATCCGTCTTTCTGGGAGGTTGAGGGATAGAGGATCGTTGGCAAGAAGGAATTGGAATAGCTTTGCTGCTAATTGTTCCGTTAATCCGGAATTGTGTTCCGATCTTCCGGAAACACTGTGCCATTTTTATCAGAATCGACGTGCCGTTGAAGCAGAATTTGCAGAATAAGAACATGGATGATCATAAATATAAAGAAAACAGTCTTTTTTATCTCTGTCATATTACCCTCTGAATATAGCTGAAAAGGTGCAGGAATGATATTGGTCAGGCCGGCAAGGCGCTGCCAGGAGCACCATGCCTGACTTTTTCGGCTGTAAATGAAAAGGAATAATTATATGATTCGCCTCTGACATGATCGTAAATCAGCAGAGTTTTTGACTTGGAATAAATATGATTGTCAGAAGCACTGGTTCTGTAACTTGTATGAACTGACCCGTTTGTATGACCGGACCAGGAAATCGTGCCTCTTGCATAATGATAACCTCTGTCATTATGAGAAGGCTGAATCTGCACTCTAGCCTTAAGATATGTATCCTGCCCTGATTGAGTCGTCGTTAGAGAATGAGAGTTATTCTCCATCCATGCATTAACTGATTTTGTGAAAACAGCAAACATAAATATCAAAGCAAGTGCTATGTTGACGTTTTCTTCATTTCATTTGATCTCTCTTTCTGAACTCTTATACTGGATTAAGTCTTCCCGCATCTATCGATTTACCGGTTCCTGCTAAAAACCGGTCACGAGAAGGATACTGCATTAGTTATTCTTCTCTTGCGTGAACAAATTGTATCCTCCTAATACGAAAAGAGAATGAGCCTCGGGAAAAAGTAGGTTTTTCAAGAGATTTTTCCGGACACAGTGCTAAAAGCCGGACCATCATTGATTCGGCATTCTATATTATTTCTCTCTTGTTCGTTTGCCTGAGGCTGCTGTTGTCTTTGATATTCAGGCAACAGACTCTGCCATTCCTTCAAAGAACACTCCCGGTTCGGAGCAGATCAATGAACTGACTGAATTTCCTTTTCTTTCTTCCTCACGGCAGTTCGCATATAGATGATGCACAGGATCGTCTGCACAAGAGAAGATGCCGGTGTGGCAAGACCAACTTTAAACAGAGAAACAGGCTGTATCCGTGACATGATAAATGACACAGGCACTCTGACGCCAAAGGCACCGATGATGCTCTGCGTCATGACGAACTTCGTATAGCCGCAGCCGTTGAAGTAACCGGTATAGCAGAAGAAGAATGCTGTAAACAGGCAGTCAATGGCATACGCTTTCAGATACTCCCAGCCCTGCGTTGTTACTTCCGCGTCTTTGGAGAAGATACCGCACAAAAGATCACCATGGAAGAACGACAGCCAGGCCATCACAACACCAAAGGCAAACGAGACAGCGATGCCGTATTTCAGAGCTTTCCTGGCTCTCTCAAACTGTCTTGCTCCGTAGTTCTGGGCAACAAAGGAAGCCATAGAGGAACCAAATGCGCTCGGCACCAGCATGATAAAGCCGCATACCTTCTCGGCAACACCCATGCCGGCACTGGCCAGCAGACCAAGTGAATTGACGATTGCCAGAATGATCAGAAAGCTGATGCCGACAAGAAAGTCCGCCAGTGCGATCGGCATGCCGAAGCCGACGACCTGAGCGGTCAGTACTTTGTCAAAACGGATGCTCTTCTTTGTAAATGTGAAAGGAAGATGCAGGGAACGGATCATCCACAGGGAAAGAATGACGCTGAACGCCTGGGAAAGAACGGTGGCGTATGCGGCACCGGCTGCGCCCATATGGAAACGTGCAACAAGCAGAAGATCCAGCGCAATGTTAGTCACCGCGGCAATCGCCACCGTGATCAGGGGAATGCGGGAATTACCCAGTCCCCGGAACAATGCCCCGACGAGGTTATAGGCAGTGATGAATACCAGACCAGCCGAGCAGATCAGAATGTAGGATGCTGTTGCGTCAAACGCTTCCGCCGGCGCATTCATCAGCGCTGCCGCCCCGCGGCTGCAGACTACCATGACAGCGGAAGAAACCAGCGCAATGACACCGAAGAACAGGATGCTGGTACCGACTGTACGGCCTGCTTCTTCCGGTTCACCCCTGCCGATCTGCTGGCCCAGCAGGATCGTTGTACCCATGGACAGACCGGCAATCACCTGAGTGATCGTCATCATGATCTGTGAACCTGTTGATACAGCTGAAATATCCATGCTTTCCGCAAAGCGTCCGACGATCATCAGATCGACTGCACCGTACAATGACTGCAGGAACATTGCCAGCAGCACCGGAACCGCAAACTTCAACAGCGGCATCAGGATCTTTCCCTGTGTAAAATTGCCTTCGCTCATAATTTCCCCTCAAACAAAACGAGCCGGATAAAGCAGGCATCTCAGCCTCTGCCTTATCCAGCTTGTCATTTCTTCTGAATGACTCGCCCTCCGAGCAAGCACATTTATTGTACTCGAAAAAAAGACAATTTCAATCGTACAAATTTACCAGAACCTGACATCGCCGTTCACAATATAGTGAAGAATGATCCAGGCCATCCAGATCAGATTCGCGGCAAGCCTGTACTTTTCATATGGCCGCAATGCATCTTCCTCCTTTTTGAAGGCTGCAAGCCAGAAAAAGTGCAGATATATGACGGCGCAGAAGATCAGAAGGATCACCGTGATGTTTGAAGACCATTTCAATAGTTCTGCCGCCAAAGCCACTATGAGAGCCGCAATGACTGCAAGATGTTCATAGAACAGATATTCCATACTCATTTCTCCCCTCCAGTCGCAGTCATATCATAGTCTTTCACCGTGGGGGGGTCAACAATTCTTTGAAAAGTGAAAGGTTTTTTGAGATATCACAAAAAAGCCGCAAATCTCACAAAAAGGCAGAGATTCTGCCCGCAAACGGATGAACAGGGATTTATGTGAATTTAGTACAATCGTTCATATACAAAGAAAAAACACAGCAGTCTGCCTGTTCAGGCATTCGTACTGTGCTTTGGCTGCTGACTTGATGTTATCTTTCAGTTACCCTCTTGCCCTGCATGTTTTCAATTGTGACTGCGAACATCAGGGTTCTCGGACCGGACTGACTGACTTCCTTTTCTATGTATTCTCTGTCATCCGTGAACTTGTAGCTGAGTCTTCTGGAGATCTCATACACGGTTTCTCTGTCTTCGATGAATTCCACAGTTCCAAATACGATCACGCTGCGGAAAGTCAGGAACCAGTCGCCTTCATACTGCGTACCGTCATCATAGACACAGAAGGACACCTTCGGATCGTTCCGCATGGCGTCGATCTTGTGCCCGGACATGCCGCCGTGGAAATACAGTTTTCCTGTTTCTTCATCATAGTAATGGTTGATCGGCATGCCGTAGGGATAACCGTTGTCTCCGTTGACGGATAGGACACCTCTTTTTGTTTCCTTCAGAATGGAAATACATTCTTCTTCGGACAGTATCTGCTTTTTTCTGACGATTTCTCTGAACATGTTATGCCTCCCACTGTGCGTTGAACAGTGACGCGTAGAATCCTTTCTGCGCAAGCAGCTGTTCATGTGTTCCTCTTTCAATGACTGTTCCGTGCTGCAGGACAATGATCATATCCGCTTCTTTGATCGTTGACAGCCGGTGGGCAATGATGAATGTCGTCTTGCCTTTGCACAGCTCCATCATCGCTCTCTGGATCTTCTGTTCGGTATTGGAATCGACATTGGATGTTGCTTCATCCAATATCAGCATCCGGGAATCTGACAGCATCGCTCTGGCAATGGTGAGCAGCTGTTTCTGACCTTTGGAAATATTGACGCCGTCATCAGTCAGCACGGTATTGTATCCGTCTTTCAGCGACATGATAAAGTCATGGATCTCCACTGCCTTGCAGGCATTGATGACTTCTTCCTCAGTCGCGTCATCACGTCCGTAGGCGACATTCTCCAGGATCGTTCCTTCAAACAGCCAGGTGTCCTGCAGGACCATCGAGAACTGTTTCCGCAGGGAATCTCTTGTGACGTGCAGGATATCTTTACCATCGACGCTGATCACGCCGCTGTCAGGATCGTAGAACCGCATCAGCATGTTGATGATGGTTGTCTTGCCGGCACCGGTCGGTCCGACGATCGCGATCATCTTTCCGCTGCCCGCCTCAAGGCTGAGGCCGTGGATGATCTCCGTGCCGGGCACATAGGAGAAGTGCACGTTGTCAAAGGCAACGTCACCCTTCACCTGATCAAGCACTTCCGCGTCATCCGCGTCTTTGATCTCGGCGGGTTCGTCGATCAGCGCGAAGACACGTCTTGCGGCAGAGATCGCTGACTGCATTTCCGCCATGATCTCAGCCATGCCGCTGATCGGACCGGAGAAGCGCTTGGAATAGAGAATGAATGCGGAAATGTTTCCGACGGAGATCTGATGGTTCAGATACAGGATGCCGCCCAGTCCGGAAATGATCGCGAGGGAAAGATTGTTGACAAACATGACTGTCGGTCCGACGAGACTTCCCTGGTAATCCGCTTCATAGTAGGCGTCTACAGCATCCTTGTTTCTCTGATCAAACCGGCCGATGATGGTTTCCTCCTGACCGTATGCCTTGATCGTCTTATGTCCGGAAAGCATCTCTTCCACAAAGCCATTCAGTTCACCGAGCTTGCGGGAACGCTTTGAGAACAGCGGACGCACGACCTTTGCACGGTGTCTTGTAATATAGATGATCAGCGGCGTCGTGAACAGGAAGACAATGCACAGAGTCGTGTTGATGCGGGCCATCATAAACGCTGAGCCAACAACTGTGACAATGCTTGTCGCGGCGGTGATCAGGTCAGAGGACAGCGAGGTATTGATCGTATCGATGTCATAGGAGATCCTTGAGATCAGATCGCCTGCCTGGTGGGTATCAAAGAACGATACCGGCAGTTCCAGCAGATGATCAAAGACTTCTTTGCGCATCTCTTCCGTGATCTTCGAGGAAATGCTGACAAGAAGGATATGGGACAGATAGGCGAGCACGCTGTTGCCCGCAACGCAGGCAAACATGATCGCGCAGAGCCGGAACACATCATCAAAATGCACATTTCCAGCTGAGGAGATGGCATCGATCGCAAGACCCGAATAATGCGGGATCATTAACATGAACACATTGGCGGCGACAGTCATGCCCAGTGCCAGCGCCATTCCTGCTTTGTGCCTGAGCAGATAGGTCAGGATCCGCAGAAGTGTCTTGCCTGAATCTGCTTTTTTGTTGTCTTTCTCAGTCAAACAAAGCACCTCCCATCTGTGAATCCGCGATCTGCGCGTATACTGCGTTGTTCTTCAGCAGCTCGTCATGGGTGCCGATGCCGCTGACCTCACCGTGTTCCAGAACAATGATCTGATCGCAGTTCTTTACGGAAGAAACTCTCTGGGCAATCAGGATCATCGTTGTATCAGGATATTTCTCAGCAAGCGCACGGCGCAGCTTCGCGTCGGTCTTGTAGTCAAGCGCACTGGAGGAATCATCTAAAAGAAGATATTCAGGAAGCGCCGCAAAGGCACGGGAAAGAAGCACTCTCTGCCGCTGTCCGCCAGACAGGTTCGTTCCCTTTGTTGTCAGCATGTGTCCGACGCCTTCTTCCAGCTGGCTGATGAATTCTTCCGCCTGGGCGCTCTCGATCGCTTCTTCCAGTTCCGGATCTTCCACTTCTCTGCCGAAGCGGATATTCTCTTCCACTGTCTCAGCGAACAGGAAGTCATTCTGCATGACGACGCCGAACACCCGTCTCAGCTCAGACGGCGTATAGCTTCGCACATCTTTTCCGTTCAGATAGATCGCGCCTTCATCAACGTCATAGAATCTCAGCAGTAATGAGATCAGCGTGCTCTTGCCGGCACCGGTCGCACCGATGATGCCGAGCGATTCACCCTTCTTCAATTTGAAGGAGATATGCTTTACGTTGTCCCTGACTTTTAAGTACGAGAATGTCACATCCCGGAATTCCAGCGCGTAGTCCGGATCACCTTCGGGATATTCCTTGATTTCCCAGGACTTTTCCGTATCGCAGTTCAGCACTTCCATGATTCTGGCGGAGGAAGCCATGCCTCTTGAATACATGATGAACATGCGGCTGACAGCCATCAGGGATCGCGAGATCATCTGGAAATAAGACATGAAGGCAAGGATCTTGCCGGTTTCGGAAAGGCCTGCGTTGACGCGGTAGGCGCCGACAATGATCACGCCGATCATGCCCACATACAGGAACAGGTTCATCATCGGGTTGATGATGGCCATAACGCGGTTCGCGCGCAGTTCCTGTTCCCTGAGCTTTGAATTGACGCCGGCAAACCTGGTCTTTTCATTCTCCGTCCGGGAAAGCGCCTTGATGACGCGGATGCCCTGGGAGTTCTCACGGACAACTGCCGTCATTCTGTCATTTGCCTGCTGGACTTTGCGGAACATCGGAACGCCCTTTGTCGCCCGCAGCCAGACCAGCACCAGCATGAACGGGATGACCGCAAGGAAAACAAGCGCCAGCACCGGTTCCATGACAAATGTCATGATCAGTCCGCCGATGGTAATGATCGGCGCCCGGATGCCCATTCTCTGCATCATGCCGACCATCCTGTGCACATTGTATGTGTCGCTTGTCAGTCTGCTTTCCAGGGAAGGGATCGTAAATTCATCTGTCTTCTGACAGGAAAGATACAGCGTCTGATCAAAGAGGTCATGACGGATGCTCTGCGTGATCCGCTGAGCGACCCGGGAAGCGTTGCGGTTGGCAAGGACGTTAAAAAGCCATGCAAGCAGAGAAAAGATGATCATGATCCCTGCCCAGAGAATGATCCTGTCTCTGTCTCCGGAAGGAACGATGACATCAATGATGCGGGAAAGGATCTCCGGCAATAAAAGCTCAAGGAAGGTTCCAAGAGCCTTAATGCTGAGTCCTAATGTGATCATGGCCATGCATGGTTTGAGGTATGTTTTCAGACTTTTCACGGTATCATTATACTCAAAAACGGAGGCTTTCTTCATATGAAATGCCCAGTCTGTGATATACTTCCCGCTGATGAGGAGACCTTTTATGCATACCTATGACGCTGTCCTTTTCGATCTTGACGGAACGATTTCCGATTCTGCCCCCGGCATCACCCGCAGTGTTGCCCATGCATTTGAACGCCTTGGCATGGAAGTGCCGCCCATGGAGAGCCTGCGTGTCTTCATCGGCCCGCCTCTTTCCAAGACATTTCCGGAATTCGGCGTTCCGGAAGAAAGAGTGCGTGACGCCATCGCTTTCTACCGTGAACTGTATCTGACGGAAGGTCTGTTTGAAAATGAAGTGTATGAAGGCTTCGAAGAGCTGCTTCAGAAGCTGAAGGCTGACGGTCTGAAGCTGTATGTTGCGACATCCAAGCCGGAACCGCTGGCCAGAACGATCATTGACCACTTTGGTCTGACGCATTACTTTGACGAGATCGCCGGCGCTTCCATGGACGCCTCCCGGGAAACCAAGGATGCCGTGATCCGGTATCTTCTGGAAAAGATCGGTGAGAATCAGAAAGCAGTCATGGTCGGCGATACATTCTATGACGTTGAAGGCGCGAACATTCACCATCTTCCCTGCATCGGCGTATCCTGGGGATTTGGAACGAAAGAAGACATGTTAAAAGCCGGCGCAGTCACTGTCGTGGATACGATGGAAGAGCTGTATCGGGCAGTCTGAAAATGAAAGCCATTCCGGAAAGAGCATCACGGAATGGTTTTTTGTTATCTGTTTTGAAGCATCCAGTCTTCAAATGTACAGATACTGTTATTATCACGGATATAATTCTCAAGTTCTTTTT
Source organism: Solobacterium sp. (assembly GCA_024680365.1). GTDB lineage: Bacteria > Bacillota_I > Bacilli_A > Erysipelotrichales > Erysipelotrichaceae > Bulleidia. The sequence continues at coordinate 22,018 of JAILCN010000240.1, read as the reverse complement.
CAAACAGGCTGATCGCCTGGACGTGGGAAAAGTTCGGATAGCGGCTTGTCAGTTCGTAACAGATCCGGGGCGGCGGTGATTCTTTGATCCTGTAATATGTTATGTCTCTGCCCTTGATCGCCTGGATAACAGACATCGGAGCGATCGCCCAGCGGTCCTTTTCATGCAGGAAGTTCTGAAGCAGGTTGCCTGTATTGACAGTGATCAGAGGATATTTGTCCTCCGGCCAGTGCTGAAGATGCCACTGATCATAATCCGGTCCCCAGTTCAGATAGATCTCATTGTCTGTGGACAGTTCACTGCAGGAGATCTCATCATGGTACTCGTTGTCTTTATGACAGACCAGATACATCAGTTCGCGGAACACCGGCTTTGAAATGATGTTGGGATAATTGATGCGGCTGAAGGTAAATCCGATGTCTGCCGTGCGGTTTTCGACAAGACCGTGGATCTCGTTGGAATGGTGCGTCCTGATGTTCAGTTTCAGCTGCGGATGTTTTTTGATGATCATTTCATACAGGCCGGTATATGTACAGGCGTTGACAGCATCGACCGCCGCAATGTTCAGCGTGCTGATATTGTCCTGATGCTTCAGAGCCTGAGTGTCTTTGTACAGCGAAGACCATTGTTCCGCGATTGGGATAAACGCGTTGCCGTAGCTGGTCAGTTCCACATTGCGCATCCCTTTGCGGCGGATGAACAGCTGGGCATCCAGCTCCTCTTCCAGCGCCTGGATCCGGTTTGAAACAGTCGACTGGGACAGGTACATATAATTCGCTGCCGCGGTAATGTTTTTTAATGCGGCGATCGTCAGAAATGTTTCGATCTGTTCATAGTTCATAGCATCCTCCAATTATCGATTCTATGGATATTATATATCAGAATTATCCGTTTTATGCATTTCTGTTTCTATGCTATTATGAGGATGTAAGAGGTGATCACTTTACAGAAAGAGCTGCAGAGCTCTGACAAATGAAGGAGACGATGATGGAACTCACAAAAGAAAATCTTGAAATGCTGAACAGACTGCCGACCGGCAATGTCGCAGACAATAACAACGGCACTCCCCGTCAGGGAGTCATGGATTCCGGCATCAAGCCGCTTGATCCGAAATGCCATATGGCAGGACGGGCCTTCCCGGTACAGTGCTTCCCCGGTGACAACCTTGCGCTGCATCAGGGGATCTATGCGGCAAACCCCGGTGACATCCTGGTCTTTGACTGCCATGGATACTGCGAAGCAGGTCATTTCGGAGACATCATGGCCACTGCCTGTCTTGCCAGAGGGATCGCCGGCGTCATTATTGACGGAAGCTGCCGCGACGCTCAGGATATCGTTGAACTGGGACTGCCGGTCTTTGTCAGAGGACTGAATCCTTCCGGGACTGTCAAGGCAAGCCTGGGAAAGATGAATGTACCGGTGATCTGCGGCGGCGTCACGGTTCATCCCGGTGATATGATCATCGGCGACTGTGACGGTGTCGTTGTCGTCCCGAAGGAAGACGAAGACACAGTATTCGCGAAAGCGCAGGCCAAGTTTGAAAAGGAAGTACACATTGCGGAAGAGCTGAGAAAAGGCGCAACTTCACTGGAACTGTACGGATTTGACAAACTGATCGAAAAACTATCTGCCCTGTAAGTAAAAAAGCTGCAAATCTGCAGCTCTTTTTGATATTTACATCTTTTCCGGTGCGCTGACGCCGATCAGATCAAGCGCGTTCTTCATGACGATCATGCATGCTTTGACCAGTGCCATGCGTTCCTTTGTCAGTTCCGGATTCTCCGGATCGAGAACACGGCAGCTGTTGTAATAGCTGTGGAAATCTCTTGCCAGCTGCTGGAGGTATCCGCAGATGCGGTTCGGAGCTCTGTGCTTCGCGCAGTCCGCAACAGTCTTCGGGAATTCGCTGATCTGCTTCAGCAGTGCTGCTTCCTTGGGATCCTTGAGAAGATCATAGGATTCCGGCAGCGTGAATGCCGGCGCGTCTTCCCGGTTCAGGATGTTGTACATTCTGGTATATGCGTACTGGGCATAGTAGACAGGGTTGTCGTTTGTCTTCTGTCTTGCCAGTCCCATATCGAAGTCCATATGCGTTCCGACTTCCTTGGAGACAAAGAAGTATCTGGCAGCGTCAACGCCGACATCTTCGCACAGTTCTCTGATCGTGATGGCATTGCCGGTACGTTTGGACATCTTGACTTCCTGACCGTTGTCGACCATTCTGACCATCTGGATCAGATCGACTTCCAGACTTCCCTTCGGGTAGCCAAGAGCTTCCAGCGCGCAGTTCATACGCGTGACATAGCTGTGATGGTCGGCGCCGAGCAGATCGACAAGCTTTGTATAGCCTCTTTCCAGCTTGTAGACATGGTTTGCGATGTCCGGTGTGAGGTACGTTAACAGACCGGTGCTCTTCTTCAGAACTCTGTCTTTGTCATCACCGAACTGAGTGCTCTTAAACCACAGAGCGCCGTCTTCTTCGTATGTCAGTCCTCTGTCCTTCAGTTCATCAAGAACTTTGCGGATCCGGGCGCTGTCATTCTCATAGAACATTCTTTCATGGACCCAGGAATCGAAAGATACTCTGTACAGAGCCAGATCATTTTCGATCTTCTTCAGTTCTTTTTCGATGCCGATGTTCTTGAAGTATTCCAGGCGTTCTTCTTCGTCCGCGTCCAGCCACTTGTCACCGTCCGTCTGGGCGATCTCGATGGCGATGTTCTTCACGTCTTCCGCGTGATAGCCGTCATCCGGCAGCTCAAACGGTCTTCCGAAGTACTCGTTGTATCTTGCAATCAGGGACAGTGCCAGCATATGGATCTGATTGCCCGCGTCGTTGACATAATATTCTCTCAGAACGTCGTAGCCGGAAGCTTCCAGCAGACGGCAGATGGAATCGCCCCAGGCAGCGCCTCTGGCATGTCCGCAGTGCAGATCGCCGGTCGGATTGGCGGATACGAACTCCACCAGGATCTTCTCACCGTTTCCGGAATTGTTCTTTCCGTATTCATCTCCTGACTCGATGATCTTGTTGATGACGGCCGCAAGAGATGATTCACTCATGACAAAATTGATGAATCCCGCGCCTGCCGCTGTAATAGAAGAAGCCTCAGGCAGATTCTTCTGCAGGACAGGGATCAGATCATTCGCGATCTCGATCGGCTTTCTGCGCAGACTCTTCGCAAGACGCATCGCGATGTTGGTGGAATAGTCTCCCATCTTCGGATCACGCGGTCTTTCTGTCATGACCATATTGTCTTCCGGTTCCAGATCAAATGCTTCCTTTATTGATTCTTTGATCACGCTCCGGATCTTTTCACTGATATCACTCATAGCGTTGCCTCCTTAAAAAAGCCTTTTCATTATATCGAAAAGGCTTCCGTTTGTGTAGTGATGAAACTGTTATTCTGCCGGCTGATTGACAATACCGGTAAACAGGACAGAGCTGTCCTGTCCCGTCAGGGCGAACAGGAACGGACGGTCGCATCTGAAATCGATGATTTCCGGCTGGACCAGCATCGCGCCTTCCGCCACCATGATCACCGTAAAGGCAGCTGCTTCGACGCCTTCTTCATCTGTCTTGACGCGGGCAGCGTGCTGGATCGAGCTGACTGCCAGCTCGTCACTGTCATCTGTCAGCGGTGTAAAGTCAGCGCTGTTGAAATCGAAGACGCTTGTGACGCCAAGTTTCTTCAGTTCTTCGATCAGGGAGATCTCCGAGGAAACATCAAACTTCGGAAGTGCCAGCTTGACGATGCCGTTTTTGCTGTCGACCGCATCCAGGTTTCCCTTCAGCAGTTCATAGATCTCAGGATCATTTGCCAGACTTGCCGGATCCACGCCTTCATCCGGCAGGAAGATCCACATATATCCGCAGTCTGTCACATAGATGGAAACTGCCTTCCAGCCATTTCCGAAATAGACCTGTCCGTGCTCATCCTTATGCATCATCGGTACGGTCATGTCTTTGTCCGGAGCGTGGAATGTTTCATCCTTTGTCAGTTCCTTTACAAACTTGCTTGCCCATGTCCCTTTCAGATAGAGCGTTGAAGCAAGCGCAAGAACTGTGTCTTTCTTTGTTTTCTGGTTTTTGACAGATTCTTCAAGCAGGTGGTTCGTATTCTCGTTCAGCCAGTCCTGCAGAGCTTTGTTCATTTCATCTGTGCCCATCTCTCCTGAATAGGCGGAAGCGTGATAGGTCTCCGCAAGTCTGTCCATCAGTTCCTGGTGATACTTGAAATCGTTTCTCATCCAGGCGCTGTTGGCCATCTTCAGAGTCAGCACTTTGTCATCATTCCAGTTCGCCGACCAGGCGGAATCGATCACTCTGCGAAGCGTTGTCACGTCATTCACACTGAGTACGTCAAGCAGCTGTTTTCTTGTGTCATTGTCCGTACATTCCGCCAGCATGCCCAGCGCGATGTATACATTCAGCGGGGAATATACGCGGTTTTCTCCCTTCGCATCCTTCAGGAAGGCTGCCATCGTCTTCTGATAGAACGGATACACCGACTTCTGAAGCGGCTGCGATGCCTCACTCAGCTTCCATTTTTCTTCCGCATGGGTAAAATACGCCTGGCTTTCCGGATAGCTGTCTTTGTCCTGATCCGCTGTTTTCTCCGGCACTTTGGCCTGTGCCGCGATCACAACGCCGCTTCCCTTCGGCGCTGAAGCACTGCCCGAGCAGGCGCTCAGGAACGCCAGAGCGGAAACAGTACATATAATCATTGGTTTCTTTGTCATATTGAACACCTCTTTCACTGATAGAGTGTATGTATTTCTCACATTCTTACAAATATTATCACTATTTGAGAAAAAAAGAGGAAGATCGTCTCTTCCTCCTAGTCATCAAATATGATCTTGATCGTGACCCCGCCGCTCAGTTTCTTCAGAAGCGTGCGGTAGATCTTCTCGACCTGTTCCAGCGCGCTCTTGTCAGCTTCCGCCAGATACTGTTCGCCGCCGGCTTCTTCCGCCATCGCGTCATGCAGTCTCTTTTCCACTTCGTTCTGCTGTTCAGGCGTCAGCTTGATGTCGCCCCAGCCGAAGATGCTGCGGTCGATCGCGTCAAACGTCGTCTGTTTGTAATCCACTGTCACATCGCGCAGCGCGCTGTGCGGGATCCGTACGGTAATGGTACGGTCTTTCTGGCTGACATCGATCTTTCTGCCGGTCACTTTGGAAAGGTCCACGCTGTAGGACGCTGTCGCGTACATATGCACCGTCTGCGTCTTGCGGAACCAGCTGATGTTCAGGAACATGTCCGTGATATCAAGAGAGGATGCGAAGTCCTGTTCATAGACGACCAGATCGCTCTTCTCCCGGCTTTCTCCGGCGATCATTTCCCGGATCTCGGAACTCTTGTATCCAAGGACAGGATCGTTCCGGTCTGTATCGATATGGAAGGGTTCGATCTTATGCGTCGTGCAGCTTTTCAGCCCGAAGAAAACGAACGCCGCGCAGCCAAGCACGATGCCGAGTTTCAGAAGCCAGCCAAGATGCAGTTTCCTTTTCTTATCTTCCATATCATGCCTTTCTTTCCGATCAGACAAACAGATATTTCTTAATGTTCAGTGCGCAGATCACAAGGATCAGGACCATCGCGCCAAGGAACAGTTTCTCAACAGTCTTGTTGTCGATCTTCTTATTGACAGTCCGGCCGATGATGCCGCCGAGCAGACCGCCGCATACCATCAGGATCAGCGTCAGGGTATCAAACTGAGGGACTGTATTCGTCAGGATCGTCTTTCCAAGGTTGGTGATCTGACCGAACAGGATCACGAAGATGCTGTTGAAGGCCGCTTCCTTCGTCGTCATTGAGAAGAAGAAATACAGAACGACGAGGTTGATCGGTCCGCCGCCGATGCCAAGGAAGCTCGACATGGTGCCTAGGCCGAAGCCGATCAGAGCGGAAGCGATCACATTGTCGATCTTCAGATTTCTGATCTTGTCCTTGTTCAGTGTATACAGCATGGAAAGGAATACGACGATTGCCAGGCAGATGGCCTGAATGCCGCTGATGATGCGCGGTTCTTCAAACATCCCCTTCACTGTGGAGAACAGGGTGTTGCCGAAGATGCCGCCCGCCGCAGCACCGATTGCCAGGGGGACCATCTGCTTGTAGTTGATTTTTGTCTTTCCGCCGATCAGTTCTTTTCCCACTGAATACAGACTCATGGAAAGAACTGTGCATCCGGACAGAAAGTTGATGACAGAAGCGCCGTCACTGCTCACCATATCAAGCACCGGCTTGATGATGACGCCTCCTCCGATCCCGCAGATCGCTCCGATAATACTCGCAAATAACGCTACCGCCAAATACAGCATACCTTACTCCTTTTCACTCGCCCAGTTACCAAATCTTTAGTTTTTCTTATTTTCACGGAACTGTCTGAGTGCTTCCATGACCATCGGCATCTTTTTTCCAGCCCAGATCGCGTCATGGACGATCTTCTCCTCCTCTTCCGTCTGACAGTTCCCTTTCATCATTGCCCACAGCATTTCATTGTTGAAGCGGGCATCGAAGTCCAGCGGAACCACATCACATGTTCCCTGATACCATCTTAGCATTTCCCTTTCCAGTCTGCGAATCTCTTGCCTGTATTCGGGATCATTCACGCGGTTGGTCATCTCGTTCGGGTCTTTCTGAAGATCATAGAATTCATCCGAATCATCCTGCCGCATGATGAATTTGTATCTTCCGTCGAAGATCATTGTGCCTTTCAGATGTGTATCATCTTCTCTCTGCGCAGTCTGACGGGGCCAGTAGACAAAGCTCGGCGGAGAACCATTCGGTCCGTTGATGTGACTTTCATCACAGTGTTCTTCACCAGGCATTCTGCCGCCTTCTGAGAAGACATAATCCCGGAACTTCGCGCTTCTGTCTGCCAGCACCGGCCGCAGGCTTCTGCCGAACTGGGTATGATCCGGCTTCACGTCTGCATAATCCATCACTGTCGCATAGAAATCCACCAGCTCCACCAGGGAATCTGAGATGCCCGGGTCAATAGCTTCGCCTTTGGGAGGCTTTACCAGGAACGGCACCTTGGTCAGGCAGTCTTCGAAGCAGTTCTGTGCTTTTTCAGGCAGCGAGAAGTCGCCGTCAAAGTCACCATGATCGCTGAGGAAGAAGATGGCGCTGTCATCATACATGCCGGCTTCCTTCAAAGCGTCACAGACTCGACGGAACTGATCATCCACTTTCATGCACATGCCGAGATATACTGCTCTGAGTTCATCCCAGTCTTTTTCCGTATACTCCTGCATATGCTGAAGATCACGCAGTCTCTGTTCCATTTTCGGTTTGCCTGTACAGTCTTCCGGGCGTACCCGGCGGGGAAGCTTTGTTCTGTCGATCGCAGAGAAGTACGGTTCCTCTACCTGGTACGGCGTATGCGGATACATCAGACCGACAAATGCCATCAGCGGTTTATCTTCAACAGGGTTTTTGATCCGTTCGATCAGCGCGTCCACCGCCTCATCGTCACGGTTGTAGTTCCTGCCGTTTTCATCCAGTTTCAGCTCGCCGCCGAAGTGAGAATAGAAATTCTTTCCGTCCATCGGTCCGCGGACATTGGGATCCACCGTGCCCGGTGCCGGCTTTGTATTGCCGCCATAGAAGATCTCGTCAGCATTTTCCTCCAGCCAGCCCTCATACTGCGCCGCATGCAGATCATTGCGCGAGTTCATCCAGACATAGTAGCCGGCATTTTTCAACTCGTTGAACATGGAGCTTTCGCCGGGTCTGAGCAGATGGGCCATCGTACGGTGGCCATGCACATGCGGATACAGTCCGGTAAAGAATGAGCATCTGCTCGGCACGCAGACAGGATTCTGACAGTAGGCATTGCGGAAGGATACTGCGTCTGATGCAGTGAATTCATCCAGAAACGGTGTTTTCGCGGCAGGATTGCCCATATGACTCATGGTATCCAGACGCATTTCATCCGGATTGAAGATAATGATATTCGGTCTTTTTGTCATATCTGCACCTCAGAAGTTATAGGTATCATACAGTTCTTTCGGAGCATCGTTTTCTTTCAGGAGAACAAGGATCGCATCTTTGAGTCTCCTTGTGATCTCTGCATTTTCGATCGGATTCATTTCACCCGGATCTTCCTGCAGATCAAACAGCAGCTCGCCGCCCGGTTTCAGCGTATCGCCTGCCGGATATTTGTTCGGTGTCGGAACAGCAATGACATTGCAGCCCTTGGTGAAATCAAACGGTTCTCTCCATTCTGCTTTCTGCAGTTCCTGTACGGAGAATCTTGCCCGCATATGGCACGGCATCAGGGTATAGTCATAGCCCTGCGGCGCGTCCTTCTTTGCGGCAAGCATCAGCTTGTATCTTCCGTCAGTGACATTCAGCGTTCCGCCATGGTAGCCGAACAGCGCGTATTCACGTACAGACGCATCATTTGCGACAGTATCCTTCAGCGGTTTGCCGAGCATGTCCTTCGGGACCGGGATCCCGAAGAAATCAAGGATCGTCGGAGCAATGTCGATCGTCTGAACCAGTGCCTGGCGGCGTTCGCCTTTGATCCTGCTGCGGGGGTCGTAGATGAAGAACGGCGTATGCATAACTTCCTGATAGTCAGGCATGGAGCCCTTGGACCACCAGCCGTGTTCTCCGAGCATATAGCCATGATCGGTATTGACGATCAGAAGCGTATCTTTCCACAGATCATACCTGTCAAACTGATCCAGCACTCTGCCAAGTGATTCATCACAGAAGGAAAGCAGTGCCAGATAATGGGTGCGGAAGGAACGGATCTCTTCTTCTGTCTCAGTGACAGGCGCGTACGGCGGCCAGTCGAGTTCGCCCAGTGTATCGGGATCACAGATCCGGCTGATGTACTGATCCGGGGTGTCAAACGGTTCATGCGGGTCAAATGTTTCGATCTGGATATACCAGTTGTCATACTGATGATTCTTCTCAATGAAATCGATGCCCTGGGCAAACGTTCTTGCCTGCGGATAATCTTCCACGCTCTGATAGCTGGCGCGGTTGATCATATCCTGCCCGTGCATTCTGTTAAACAGGTTCACCATCGGTGCCGGTGCGCCTGGCGCAAGCGGTTTGGAATGCGTGCTTGCTGGAACAGGTCCTGCGCTTGCCTGCCAGGGATCACCTTCCTGGCCTCTGTTGCATTCCCAGGTGCTGTAGCGCGTGCAGTATGTTGCGCCGCCGTCTTCCACATAGTGGTTGTGGTCGGTAACGATCCTGGAATAGATGCCGTTCTGCTTCAGCAGCTCAGGCATGGAATCGTCGAACGGTTCCAGCGGTCCCCAGCTCCTGTGCAGGAAGTTGGCGCGGCCGGTGTGCAGCTCACGTCTGGCCGGCATGCAGGGCATACTGCAGACATAGCTGTTGTCAAAGACAACGGTGTGCTCCGCAAGTCTTTTGAAATTCGGAAGTTCTATTGCCTTGCCGCCATAGCAGGGAAGATCCTGCAGGCGGAGTGAGTCATACATTACCATTACTGCTTTCATGTTCTTTATCTCCTTTTACTCAAAGAGCCTTAACGCTTTGAAAGGGAGGGAAAGCGATAAGGCTTGATTCAGCAATTCTTGAAAGTGAGAATTATGCGGCTGCTCTTTCAGCCAGTGTCTTCTGTGCCAGTGCTTTTCTTGCCTTGCGTGCCTTTGCATAAGCAATCTTGTGTTTGTTTGTATTATACACAACGAATGCAAGGAACAGGGAGTAGACGATGACATTCTGTACGCTGGAAGAAATACCAAGCTTTGCAAGTCCCATGATCAGCAGGTTGACGGAGACGGCACCCATCAGAACGCCGATCTCACGGTTGTTGCACATACCGCCGATCCATGCACCGAGAACCATCGGGAACATGTTTGTGAAGACCTGACCGTTGGAGCTCATGCCGAGGACCGGCGCGAGGCTTCCGTTATATGCTGTCATGAAGACGCCTGCGCATGCGACGAGGACGCCTGCGATGACATAGCTCAGTACACAGTTTGTGAAGATGTTGATGCCTGCGTCAGCTGCCAGCTTCTGGCTTCCCTGGATCGCTCTGTAGCGGAATCCGTATTTGGAGAACTGGAACAGGTAGTGGGAGATCAGGACGACTGCTGCTGTGACGATGATGATGAATGTGATATTTGAGAGGATTTCCATGCCCGGCTGACCGAACAGGATGACACCCTGCTGCTTGTTGATGGCGAAGCAGATACATTCGAAGACCAGGGTCATACCGAGACCAAGCACCATTGGCAGGATCCTCAGGTTGACGAACAGGGTTCCGATCAGCAGTCCGCACAGACCGCCGATGACCATACTGAAGAGCAGTACGCCGATTCCGTGGAATCCAAGCATCATCGCGATGTTGCCGCCGAAGATCACGCCTGCGTACATCTGGGCACCCATCGAGAGGTCCATACGTCCGCACTGCAGGTTCGTACTGATCGCAAGGGCGAATGCCAGTGACGAGATCAGATTACGGAACAGTGTCTTAATGTCTGCCATATTGTTGATGACGCCCATGCCGACTGAAGATCTGTCGATCAGTTCCATGATCAGCCAGACGATCAGCGGTACGGCGATTGCCTTCGCCAGATGGATCAATGTATCTTTCATATTACTGTTGCTCATGTTGTAATCCTCCTCATCACTGACATTACAGTTTCACTTTATGAATTCTTACGCTTATTTTGTTCCAAGACGAGCTGCGATCGTATCGTAGTCGAGTTTGTAGATGTTAGCCTGCAGTTCTTCGTTTGTCTTAGCTCCGCCTCTTTCTGTGATCAGGCTGTTGACGAAGTCGATGTCAGCTACCCAGCGGTCTTTCTTGTCCCAGGAGGACATTGCTTCGAGCTGTTCCGGAGAAGTGACTGCGTTCATTCTGAACAGGTTGACTGCTGTGCCGTCGCTGACGATGTTGACATCGTTGTGACCTGTCAGGTTGTTATAGACTTTTGCGAATGCCATTGCGGAAACGATGGATGTGAACTTGACTGTGGACATGCTCAGTGTCTGGTTGCCGAAGGAATCCTTTGTTGTGATGGACTTTGTCAGAGCATCGCCGAATGTGCCGAAGCCGATCCATGTGAAGTCTTTTTTCATTGCAGTTTCAAGTTCGCTGACTGCTGTTCCGATATTGCCGATGACGTTCGGTGCTGTCAGGATGTAGTCATACTTGCCGGACTGCAGAGCTGCTGTCAGACCTTCGAGCCAGCCGTTCTGGTTTGTCATGCCAGGGTAGCAGTATACAGGAATGTTCTTGTCATTCTTTGCTTCGATCGGTGCAGAAGACTGATAGAGTGCTTCCTTTGTCTGTTCGAATGTGAGGCCATAGAGTTCTTCCAGAGCAGAGAGCATATTCAGAGAGATCTGTGTCTGCTGGTCATTTCCCTGATAAGCTCCGCCGGTAGCGATCAGATAGCCGTGTTCAGCGCTTGTGTCGATATTCTTTTCCATCCACTCTTTGAACAGAGCACCTGTGTTCGGCTGGTCAGCCTGGAAGCCGCCTGCGAAGTTGTCATATTTCGCAGCGTATACTTCGTCGTTTGCTTTGCCGCGTCCGCCGTTTTCAACGAAGACGAGACCGAGGTCAGCTGCCTTCATGACAAGCTGTTCTGTGTTGTCTTTGATCGGATAGTAGTTGATGATCGCATCGCATCCAGCATCTGCTGCATTCTCCAGGAATGTCAGAGCTGCTTCGAGATCGGTAATCGCTTCGGAGAACATGAATTCGCAGTTGTATTCAGGTCCGATGTAGTCTTTGAAGTATTCTGCTCTGTTTGTGCTTTCGTCGTTCAGGGCAACTTCGAGAACGCCGATCTTGTACTTCTTTGCGGTTTTGTCTCCTTCTCCGCCGCTTGCGGATCCGCCGTTTCCGCCGCTGCATCCAACGAGCATTGTGGCTGCCAGGCCGAAGCTTAATGCTTTTTTAGTCCAATTTTTCAGTGACATGTTTTTTCTCTCCTTTATTAATTTAATCACTTTTGATTTGTATCCGTTATTTAGAACTGCTGTCTGGAAGGAAGTGTCTTCGGACGTTCGCTGTTCAGGAAGACCAGAAGCAGGAAGATGATTCCGCGGACACCCTGGATCATGGTGGAAGATACGCCCATCATCAGAAGTCCCTTGTCGAGGATCGTGACGGTGATCGCACCGATCAGACCTGCGTAGCAGTTGGATTTGGTTCCGCCGAAGATCGACATGCCGCCGAGGACTGTCGCCAGCATGACATCCATACCCATGCCGGCTCCGACATTGGATGCAACGCTTGCTGTTCTTAATGTCTGGAATACACCTGCCAGACCGACGCCGATTCCTGCGAACAGGAAGGAAATATACGTTGTCTTGACTTTGTTGATGCCTGTCTGTACCGCGCACTGTTCATTGCCGCCGATGAATCTCAGCTTGCGGCCGATCGCTGTACGGTGGTACAGGATCAGACATGTGAGGAAGTACAGGATGAAGGCGATGTAGCGGAAGCTGCCTTCCAGTGCCTGGCAGCTCTTGAAGTCAACCTTCAGAGGTGCCGCACCGACCAGAACCGTGCAGAGTGCACTGTAGACGGACATTGCAACGATCGCGACCATTGCCGGCTGAACTTTGAAGATCACGCCGAGAGTGCAGTTGATCATCATGATTCCGATGCCGCACAGGGCTGTGACGATGATCATCGCTGTCATGCTCTGGGTTGCCTGGTAGACCATTGCGCCGATCACACAGGCAAGTCCCATGACCGAGCCGACCGAGAAGTCGATGTTGCCGGTTGAGTAGATGAAGGCAACGCCGGTTGCCAGTGTTCCGATGATCAGGCTCTGGTTGAAGATGCCTGTGATCACCGAAGGCCTCAGGAATTTGCCGCCTGTCAGAGCTACGAAGAGCAGGAACAGGATGACAAGCATTGAGAGCGGGAAGATGATCGGGAAGAAACGATGATTCTTGATGATGTTGATCTTGTCAGCGAGCGTCAGCTGGGGAGCGCGCTCTTCATTCATTGTGTCAGGTTTAGCTGTCATCTTTTGTTCCTCCTTAGATCATGCAGTCGATCAGTTCTGTATTGTCGAATCCGTCAGGTCTCAGGAATTCACCTGTGATCTCACCGTCTTTCATGATCAGCAGTCTGTCTGCCATACCGCAGAGCTCGGGAAGTTCTTCGGAGATCAGAACGATTGATTTGCCTGCTTTTTTCATGTCGTTGATCAGTTTGTACATCGCTGCCTTGACGCCGATGTCAACGCCTCTTGTCGGGCAGTCCAGGATCAGAACCTGGGAATCCGCAGCCAGCCATTTTCCGAAGACGACCTTCTGCTTGTTTCCGCCGGACATTGCGCTGACCGGCTGGAAGATGCTGTTGCACTTGATCGCCAGGCTGTCGACCTGCATCTGTGCGTATTCTTTTTCCTTTTTATCGGAAATGAAGATGCCCATTCCGCGGTTTGTCTTGTATCCGGTACTCTGGATGTTTACCGCGATGGTTCCATTGAGGACCAGCGATTCCAGGTCACGGTTCTTGGAGACATAGCCCATTCTGTTTTTGAAGGCGATCTCCGGTGTTTTGATCTCTGTTCCGGATTCTGTCATCGTGACTTTTCCGTCCACGATGTCTTCCAGTCCGTACAGCGCTCTGCCCAGTGTGTGCATGCCGCACTCTGACAGGCCGCCGATACCGAGGATCTCTCCTTTATGGAGTTCCAGATTGAAGCAGAGAAGATCCTGCATCGTTGTGATGTTTTCTGCTTTCAGTACGACTTCTTCACTGTAGCCGTCCATGTCTGAGCGGTAGTAGTCGCCTTTGACATCACGTCCGATCATCATCTTCTTGATCAGATCCGGATCATATTCTTCTTTTTCCAGGGAACCGATGATGTCGCCGTCCCGGAGAACTGTCAGCGTGTCGCATTTATCCATGATCTCTTCGAGGTCGTGGCTGATGAAGACGACTGCCTTGTTGTCATCCGCCGCCTTGCGCATCAGTTTGTACAGGATCTCACGTCCGCTTTCGGAGAGCGCTGTTGTCGTTTCGTCGACAACGAACATTTCCGGATCGTGCGCCATTGTCTTGGCGATCTCGATCAGCTTGCGCTGTTCCATGTTGTACATGCGGGTTACCCGGCCGGCATTGATATCCGTGATGCCGATGTTTTCCAGTGCTTTCTGAGCTTCCTCGATCATCTTTTTCTTGGAGATGATCGGTCCGACGCGGAAGCGGTCGTAGTCACCGATGAAGATGTTTTCCGCAACCGAGATCGTTGGAACGGTACCCATTTCCTGGACGATAATGCCGATGCCGTTGTGCAGCGCCTCGAGGGAATCCTTCGGTTTCCAGGGCTGTCCCTTGTAGAACATCTCGCCGCTGGTTGCCGGCTGAATTCCGGCGATGATCGAAGTGACTGTGGATTTGCCTGATCCGTTCTCACCGATCAGGCCGCGGATCTCACCGCGCTTGATTGTCATGTTTACATTGTGCAAAGCAACTGTCACGCCAAAGTTCTTGTTCAGATTTTTTACTTCTACCAGAACTTCACCTTTTTCAGCCATATGTGACACCTCCTGATTCTGTACGACAGGTCCCCCTGTCTCTTTGCACTCTTAAGATAACGGTTTTCTGACATGTTCCTCCACTACACATCCGAACAGAAAACGACAATTTTTCGACTTCATATTTTTCCGATAACAAAAAAACGACTTTCTGCATAACAGAAAATCGTAATTCCTTTAAATCAGCTGTTTTCTGATGTCATTGAACGTGATCAGCTCAATTCCATTGTCCCTGATCCATGCGCAGATCCTGCTGTCTGTCATCGCTTCCAGGTCTTTCCTGCGGCAGATATTGAACGGCAGACGCAGTGTTTCACTGTCCAGAAACCCGCAGTGCGTGATCAGATATCCGTACTCATGTCCCAGATATTCCGCTCTGTCTTCTAATATATAAGACAACGGATCTTCATTCAGCTGCTGTTCCATTGTTCCGAATGTATACCAGCCCAGATCCGGCATTTTTACGTCAGGAAGCATCGCAAAGTCCATCGAATACGGTACTGCGTACTCCCCTGCCAGCTGTCTTGTGACAGCCTCCGTTGTCTTTGTGCTGTAGGCATGACCGTGAATATAATCAGGCATCTTTCCTGTGATCCGGATAAAGCGTTCGATCTGCGCTTTGAATTCAGCGTACAGTTCTTCCGCGTTCACATGGTCCATTCTGTTATCTTCCGTATCAAGCGCCCTGTTTTCCCTGATGCTGAGAAATATGCCGTCCGGATGACAGAGAGAATGCACTCTTTCATATCCCAGGAGGGAAGGACCGTTGACCTGGTTCAGATCGATCCCGAACGCGATCCTGTTCATCAGGGGACGGACCAGCGAAACAGCTTCCTCTGCCCAGGGCATATTTGCGAACAGTCCGGTATTGCGCACGATGCCGTGCTCAATGGCTTCCACAGTACCCCGGGCGGTTCCCATCGTGATCCCGAAATCATCGGACTGTACCAGCAGCTTCATTTCTTTTTCTCCTCTGCCGGTGTGATCCCGAATTCTTTCTTATAAGAAGCCGCAAAATGGCTGAAGTTGTTGTATCCCATCTGGATCGCCACGCTGCTGACAGAAAGTGATGTTGTCTGAAGCAGTTCTCTGGCGGCGCTCATCTTCTGATGAATGATATATGCCTTGATCGACATTCCGGTTTCCTTTTTAAACAGACGGGTCAGATAATCTTCATTCAGATGCATCAGTTCACTCAGATCTTCCATGCGGATAGTATCGCTGAGGTGCTCCTCAATGTATTCCTGCACTGTTTTTACGATGCTTGTTTTTTCATCCGGCTTTTCTTCACGGTCATAGAGGTCGGCGATCAGACGGATCAGCTCCTCCATCGCTTTCTGAGAATACATTGCATTCATATACGAAGGCGTATTGAAACTCTGACGGAAAATTTCAGGATCGTTCGCTTCGCTCTGCATAGAGAGGATCAGCCTTGTGATATCCCGGTAGAAATCCATCAGGAGTGTTCCGTCCAGTTTTCCTTCTGCGGCATACTTCCGCAGGGATTCGATGGCATCTCTGGCCATCTCTGATCCGCCGGCATTTTTCAGGATCATGTTCCAGCGGTAAAACTGCTCTTTATATACTGTATTGCGGCTGGCCGGAGACTGTTCGACAAACAGGCCCTTCTGACCGGTGACGTTGGCATTGCGCATCCGGATCAGATAGGACATTGCGTCCGGCATCCTGGCAAATTCCATCGGACCCCGAATATAATACGCGATGCTGAAGGGCATATACATGTCAAACATGCTTTCCAGATAATGCAGAAGCTGGATCAGTTCCTCTCTGGGCATTTCCCTGTCTTCTGTCGGCTGTACCGCCAGCGCATAGCATCCGGGATCTGTCTTGGCAACGATCCTTCTGTATTTGTTTTTGGCAAACGCATCGTGGATCGTATTGCGCATGACCTGTATGAGACTCTGTTCCGTCCATTCTCTGATCTTGTCCGTCTGCTGAACAAACTGGATCAGGATCAGATAGGCAGGCTTGTCCGGATCGGGAAAATCCGGCAGATTCTTCAGTGCGCTGAGTTCAACTGTATTCAGAAGGTACCCTCTCCATACACCGGAATTGATTTCTTCCTGGTTGCTCGAATATGCCCTGGCCAGATCCAGCATTTTTGCCCTGCTGCTCTCCTCGCGGATCACATTGAGCGCTTTCTCCGCCTTTTCCCTGATTCTGTGATAAGGGGCCGGCTGTACGATGTAATCCGAAACACCAAGACGGATCGCTTCCTGTGCATACTCAAAATCAGAGTGACAGGTCAGAAGGATCACCTTTGTCTGATATCCCTGGGCGCGGACCCAGCCGATCAGATCCAGACCGGATTCTACCGGCATTTCAATGTCGCACAGCATCAGGTCAGGAATTCCCCTGGCAAAAGAGATGCGTGCTTCCATTGCGTTCTGGGCAGTGTCAACAACATCAAAACCGGCATCTTTCCAGTCAATGCCGTTTGCCAGTCCGGTCAGTGTTGCAAGCTGGTCATCCACGATCAGCAGTTTCATGATCATCACCGATCCTTTCCATGGGGATCATCAGATCCACTTTCGCGCCGCCGCTGTTGGAGAACAGCACCGAACATTCCTCTCCATACAGAAGCTGGAACCGTACCAGCGTGTTCGCCATGCCGATGTGATTCTTTTCAGAGGCTTCTTTCAGGTTCTGGTTCAGCAGCTGCAGCATTTCTTTCGAGTATCCGTTGCCGTTGTCTCTTACCGTGATGATCGCGTATTTCTTTTCATCCAGCTCCCTGATCTCGGTATGGATGCGGATCACCAGCGGACTGTCTGTTTTTGTACCGTATTTACAGGAGTTTTCCAGGATCGTCAGCAGGCTGACCGGCGGGATCATGAACATCTCAAGCGCCGGATCAGATTCGATCACAAGCATCGGCTTCACAGGCTGACCGATCCCCTGCAGCTTGATATAATCCTCGCACATGGCGAGCTCCTGCCTGAGTTCGACAGCGTCATTTTCAAAATTGAGCGTATAGCGAAGGTTGGTCGACAGGAGAAGGGCAGTCTGTTTGACGCCTGCCATATCTCCGGTGCTGGCCATTGCGTAAATATTTTTCAGACAGTTCAGGAAGAAATGGCGTCTGATCTGAAGACGCAGCGCTCCCAACTTTGCCTTTCTGGCAGCCAGCTGATGCTCATAGGATTCGATCTTCGCATCTTCGAGATGATCCATCATCTCATTGAACGTTCCGGAGATCTTCTGCAGTTCGGTACTTTTTTCCTCCGCAAGGCGCAGATCCAGATCACCGTCTTTGATCTGATCCATGACTCCGGTCATCCTGTTGAGCGGACGGATGACCGAACGCGTCAGATAATATGCCGTGATAACGATGGAGACCGCAGCTAATGCCAGCAGAAAATATCCAAAGTAATAAAGCCAGGAAAAATCATATGTGTAGATCGTTCCATAGACAGCACGCATGCCAAGCAGAGTTGATTCACTGAGCATATAGCGTCTTCCTCTGACATTCAGAATAAAGGAGGTCGGAATACTGTCCGGAATCTCTTCTGATGTAAGCCGCTGCCACAGAGTTCTGTTGAAATATGTCCCGTTCTGTTCCAGCAGGATCGTACCTCTGATATGGTAAACATTCGAAGCCGTCGCTGCCAGCCGCCTCAGTGAAACCACCGCGACTGCTGTATATCCGTTTTCACGAACAGGCCGCATCAGATAGTATTCTTTATTGTATTCGATCCGCTTCCAGGATGTCGTTATGCCATCATCAAAATAGGTGCTGACTGCTTTCTGGATCTCTTCATCCCCGGTTCCGAGAAACAGGGTATCTTCCGGATCATATATTTCTATGGCAGTGATGACTTTGTTGTTATTCATCAGTGTGTCTGCCGCATCCGTCAGTTTTGTCAGAAGCACCGCAGTATCTTTCTCTCTCAGAAGGTAATAACAGTCGCCGTAAAGGAATTCATCAATATTCTGCGTTTCCTCCTGCAGATTTGAAATATAGCGTTTCAGCTCATCGTTCTGATAGTTCCACTGTTCTTCAACAAAGTGACTGATAAAGCTGGAAACGACAAAGAAGTACAGTATCACCACCGGGATCTGTACAAATGTAATTGCGGCCAGGATCTGAGCTCTTACAGATCTGGTTTTCTTTGTGCTGTACTTCTTTTCGCTCAAATTATTGCTCCAACGATTTTTCTGTTTTCTCGAGATGGAAGCCGAGCGCTCCGATCAGGTTGGCGTCGTTGCCGAACCTGCACGGAACGATCTCCGGTCTGCAGTATGGAAGATGCGGGAATTCTTCATACCTATCATACAGACATTTGCGGATAATGTCTGTGATTTCACTTCTCGCGCTGATGCCGCCGCCGATGGCATAGCATTCCAGATCCAGCACTGCCTGCAGCGTCAGAAGACCGGAAGCTGTGATCTTTCCGAATTCCTCCAGGGCTGCTTTTGCGTCCGGATCACCTTCATCATATTTTTCAAAGAATGACTGTCCCGTGTAGTTTGCGGGATCTTCATTCTTCCGTTCTGCATACATTCTGATCAGACCCGGGGCTGATGTGTCATGCGCCCAGATCAGGTTTCCAACTGTTCCCCAGCTGAGTCCCTGTTCCGCCGCAGCTCTGAAGTTGCTCAGCAGCCAGGAAAACTCACCTGCTCCGCCGGTCGTTCCCATCCATACCTTCCGGTTCAGGAAGATGCCGCCGCCGATACCGGTTCCGATCACAAATACCGCAGCGTTCTGATAGTCTCTCAGCGCGCCGGTCCTGAGCTCTGCCATGACTGCACATTTGCCGTCATTGGCCAGTGTGACAGGCTTTCCGAGACGTTCTTCCAGCAATGCCCCAAACGGCGTGTCGTTAAAGAACTGGAAGGATCCTCCGGTATGGGCAATGCCCCTCTCCGTATCGATCCTGCCCGGCATGGATACTGCCACGGCTTCGTATTTCCCGGCAAACTGTTTCGTACCTTCCGCAACGGATTCCAGACATGCTTCAAGGGTATTCGTCACCGCCGGGAAACGGCCTTTTTCAAGGATCTCCGCGTATTCATTCATCAGGGCGTACTTGATGTAGGTGCCGCCCATGTCCAGGACAAGATATCTGCTCATGCTTTTTCCTCGATTCCGTAACGGTGATACAGCTCCTTCGGTGCGTCCGTCACTTTCATATAGTCGCTGATCAGTGCCTTCATCTTCTTCACAGCTTCTGCGTCTTCGATCTCATGAAGCTGATCAGGGTCGTCTTTCAGATTGTACAGACGGCTCGGACGAGGCTGCGCAGCTCCGCCGACCTGGCTGCCCAGGCAGCGGATCTTCATGGTGCGCATTCCCTTGGTGAAGGAGAACGGCTCTGCCGGTTCCCAGTCTGCCAGTTCCTTTTCACTGAAGCGGGCACGCATATGCGTCGGCATCAGAGTGTACTCGTAGTACGGATCTTCCGGATGTTCCGGCGCGTTCATATACAGATATTCACCGTCTGTGACGATGATCTCATCACCGTGGAATCCAAAGACGACATAGTCATGGATCGTTTCATTGTTTTCAATGACGCTGCGCAGCGGTCTGCCTGTCATGTCCTTCGGGATCTCAACATTGAAGAATTCCAGCAGTGTTGCGGCAAGGTCCGGCATCTGCACAAGGGCGTCTCTGTGCTCTCCGGCGCAGGCAAAGCGCGGATCATAGACATACAGCGGCGTATGAGCGATCTCATTCCAGCAGGGCATCGCTGTCTTTCCCCACCAGTCATGTTCACCCAGCAGGAAGCCATGGTCAGTGCAGACGATGAACATCGTATCTTTCCACAGATCATATTCATCCATCCTGTCCATCAGTTTTCCAAGATAGACATCACATTTTTCCAGCAGCGCCGCATAGTAGTTTCTGACTGTGCGTTTGACGTCTTCGCCTTCCTGTACGGTTGCGTACGGCGGCCAGTCACAGCCGATCGCGTCTTCACCCTGCAGGGATCCCGCAAAGTGTTCTCTGTACTTTTCATCACAGAAGAACGGCTCATGCGGATCGAAGCATTCGATCTGCAGGAACCACTGGTCTGCCTCGTGGTTGACATCGATGAATTCCAGGCCGGTATTCGTTGTCAGAGCCAGCGGCGTCAGTTCTTCTTTGCACTGGTATCTGCGGTTGACCTGATCATGTGTTCTCATTGCCTTTCCGATCGGGAAGTTCCACATGTATTTGTTTGCTTCAAAGACTGAGCGTCTGTCAGGCTCTCTGGTCAGATCTTCTTTCCACGGATCACCTTCCTGACCGCGGATGCATTCCCATGAGGAATAGCGTGTGTGATATGTCGCACCGCCGTCTTCCCAGTAATGCTGGTGGTCGCTGACGAGATGTGTGCAGATCCCGTTGTTTTTCAGGATCTCGGGCATGGAATCATCAAACGGTTCCAGCGGTCCCCAGCTTCTGTGCAGGAAATTAGGACGCCCGGTATGCAGTTCTCTTCTTGCCGGCATGCAGGGCATACTGCCGACATAGCAGTTCTCAAACTGCACTGCCTTTTCCGCAAGACGGACAAAATTCGGTGTTCTGGTCCAGTCGCATCCATAGGACTGCAGGAGGTGGCGGTTCAGTGAGTCAAACATTAACATGACAGCTTTCATAGTCTTTTTCTCCTCATTTGTTGTCCATATTTAGGATAATTGTCAGCTGTACTTCCGCTCCACCAAATCATCGACTCCGAAATGACAAAAATCCGACTTTCTCATGAAAGCCGGATCTGTTATTACAGTACTTCTGTTTCGCAGATGTAGGATCTTCTGCCGAGAACATTCACTTTTTCACCGGTGATCTCGACGGTCTTCCGTTCCGCAATGCGGTCAGAAGCATCGCCTGCCATCAGTGTCAGCTCACCCGGTTCAACAACGAATTCCATATCTTCGTTATAGTAGCCAAGCTGGGCAAGCTTGAGTGTAAACTTCACGGTCTTCTTTTCACCCGGTTCCAGTTCCACTTTCCGGAATCCGGCAAGCGCCATGACAGGTCTTGTGACATGGGCACCGAAGAAGTGCTGATAAAGCTGTACTGTATCCGCGCCTCTTCTGTCACCGGTATTTTCAACGTCAACCGTTACAGTGACCGTTCCGTCTGTCGGGATCTGATCAGCGTCTGTTTTCAGATCAGAGACTTTGAATTCTGTATAGCTGAGACCATGGCCGAACTTGTACAGAGGATCGCTCTTTCCGGCAACATAGCCGCCTGAGAAGATCGCTGCTGTACTTGCGTCACCACCGCTCTGGTAACCGGATCCTTCTCTGTGGTTGTAGAAGATCGGGATCTGACCTGTTGTGCGGGGAACGGACATTGTCAGTTTGCCGGATGGATTGACGGTTCCGTCAAGAACGTCAGCGACTGCTTTCGCGGCATGCTGACCGGGCATGAATGCTTCCAGGATCGCATTTGCGTGTTCATCCGCCCAGTTGACTGCGAAGACGCCGGGTCCGTAAAGAACGACCACGACCGGTTTGCCGACAGCCGCCACTGTTTCCAGCAGTTCCTGC
>JAILCN010000237.1 GCA_024680365.1 Solobacterium sp. | reverse complement strand
CAGTGTTGTGGACTTTCCGCATCCGGAAGGTCCGACAAGAACGATGAATTCCTTGTCGGCGATGTCAAGATTGAAATCGTCAACTGCTACGACGCCTTCGTCCGTGACTTTCAGCTTGTAGCTCTTTTCCTCGACAGGTTCGTCAGCCTTCTTCTTTTTCTTCTTCGGCTTCGGTGCTTCTGCGTTCGGATAGATCTTTTGGATGTGTTTCAGTGTTACTGTTGCCATAGTTTTTTTGCCCCTTTCTTATGGTATTGAAAGAATTATGAAGCAGCCGCCGGATAATATCGAACAGGCTTCTGCTTACTGGCACGGTCTTTCACCGTTACAGCCTTTTTTTGTGCCCTGCGGCACGGTTCAGTCTGCATTGAGGAGGTATTCCAGATAGGAACATGCCTCATCAGGATGCGTTGTGTTCGCGATGACCGCGATATACAGTTTCCCGTCCATTCCGGCATTGCGGAAGATCGGGAAGGAAGAAACATCGAATGCGTTGACCTGCTGTTCTGTGACAGATTCATACGTATCTGCTTCATTCAGGTCATACTCAATGGAATTGTCTTCGAGGATGACAGTTCCTTCTGTCATATACGGCTTCAGCTTTTCGTACAGTTCCGGATGTCCTGCCAGCAGGGTATCGACCTTCAGCAGAAGGCCGCTGGCAGACATCTGCTCAAATCCGTTTTTATTCATCAGCGCGAGATCCATTCTCTTTGAACTGATCGCGCCGAGGATCTTCAGTTTGGATGCGTAAGCGTACTGATGGTTTTCAGAAGACGGGTCTTCGTCGATGTACAGATCATGATAGATCAGTACTTCCGTACGCTTCGGATCTTTGCCGACCGAAGTCAGGTATTCGTTCGACATCTTTTCGGTCATTGTCTCACCGATCACAATATTGACGTTGGCCAGGTACAATACACTTTCCTTCTTCGTGAAGTGATGAACCAGCGAAGTGATGAGGACAACGATCACAACGAATGCGGTGAACAGCGGCAGTCTGTAATATGTGAGAATATACTCCGCCTTTTCCTTTTTGTTCATGCGCTTGAAGGATGCTCTCACAGCAGCGCGTTCTTCAGGGGATCCTCTCATTTTGCGGCTTCCTCCGCTTCCTCTTCATCTTCCTCCTCTTCCTCTTCTTCCGGACGGTAGGAGATGACCCGGAATACGTTGATGATCAGGTAGGAAGACAGCAGTGCGCACAGACCTTCTCCAAACAGGATCAGCGGTGTGAACAGAGCGACTACCGCAAAGAACATCGCGAAATGGATCGCTGCGACCGAAATGGTGCAGAACAGGTAATGTGTTCCGATCAGCAATGCGTTTTTGAACATCATTGCGTCGGTATTCTCGAACCATGCGATCAGCGGGAAGATAAAGATCAGTATGATCGTGAAGATGACTGCCGCACCGATGATCAGCGCGAGGTTCAGCGTCCACATGACTGCCAGAGGTCCCGGCGTTGTCAGCCGCATGTGGGCAGCGATATATCCGTCAGCTCCCAGCAGTATGCCGACTGCCAGCAGGATGAGCCAGACGCGGGTTGCCTGTTTGAAATTGGTTCTGAATGCCGAGAAGAATTTCTGGGCGATGTGTCTGTCCCGGTCATCCGCGATTTTCAGGGTGGCGGAATACAGGGCAGCTGTTGATGCTCCGATCGTGAAGATGGGCAGACAACAGACGAACCACATCACATTCAGACAGCAGGCATAGCTCAGTTTCAGAAAGACCTGGCTGAACCTGCTTTCGTAAGAAAAGATATTCATAAGCGACTCCGATATCAGAATTCGGTGGATTCTCTCAGAACAAGATTGGTCTCAACATAGATCGTCCGGTATTCCATGTCCGGTTCCTTGATCCTTGTCATTAACAGGTGCAGCGCTGAGAACGCCATTGCCTGAGAGTGGATATGCACTGTTGACAGCGCCGGATATACGATCCTTGACTCATGGGAATCATCAAATCCCAGGAAGCGGACCTTTTTCAAAAGACTTCTGTCTTTCTCTGCAAGTGCGCGCATGGCGTCGATCGCAACGAAGTCATTTGCACAGATAAACACGTCAGGATATTCATCCATCTGCGTGATTCTTTCTCTGAGCAGTTCAGGTGTGTTGTCAGGATAGTCGATGATGAATTTGTCTTCAACATGAACTTCTGCAATTTTCATGGCTGCCCGAAACGCGGCGTGTCTCTCCCAGAATGACTGACAGTGACTTCTGTCTCCGATGAAGCCGATCTTTGTCAGGTTTCTTTCAAGCATATGATCGACAAACGACATGATTTCCGTCCGATTATCCATCATCAGCATATCTGCGTTAACCGAGCGTCTGCCATTGCGGGCAGGACCGTCCAGGAACAGAACCGGGATCCCGGAATTACAGATCATATCACAATATGCAAGATCGAAAACTTCAGAACAGATCACAGCAGCAATACGGTCCGGGTGAAACGTCTTCGGGAACGTCAGCGACTGAACATTCTTCTCACTGACATGGTGGAAAGAAAGCGTGTATCCGATCTGTGCAAGTTCTTCATGGATCTTGTCGATCATCATGGACGCAAAGTGCGACTTGCCGAGGATCTTGCTTGTCAGCATGGCGACCTCTCCGCCGATTTCCGGAGTATCGTTTTTGAAACTGCTGAGGCTTACCAGGGATGATACATATGAGAACTGCTTGTATCCCATTTCTACTGCTTTCTGGAGAATTTTCTCCCGTGTGGAATCAGCAATTCCTTCTGAATTGTTGATTGCCTTCGAAACAGTGTTTCTGGAAACACCCAAAGCATCAGCGATATCCTGTATGGTGACTCTTCTGTTCATTTGCGCACTCCATGGTTTATTACATTTTATTTTACCATATTAATGAGGCGGAAGTTCAGGCAGAATCGCGCAAAGAGCAGAATGTGCAAATGCACAATCTAAATATAGCACCAATTTGTGCAAAATAACAAAATATGTTGCAAAAGTTAAGAAAAAATAGAACTCTGTTACGAAGAGGTTGAAAATCCAAAGAGTTTGAATGTAAAAAAAGTGTGCAAATGCCCCGGTATATTATTGCGTTTGAGATGGCTGGGTGATAAGATGAGAATATCTCGAAGTAACCGCTTTCAATGTCTGCGCAAACTGCCGCGGCGCGCTGGTATTGAAAATGCAATTTCTTCAAAAGGAGGAAACTAATGGGAAAAGCTTCTGGAAACAGTGCTGCCGGTGCTGCTTCATCCTCGAAGCTGCATAATGCTCTGATTTATTTCAAGCAGCATTGGCAATTGTATCTGATTTTTATCATGCCGGCATTCCTGCTGACAATCATCTTCAGATACATTCCTATGGGCGGTGTTCTGATTGCATTTATGGAATACAACCCGGTCAGGGGAATTCTTGGCAGTGAATGGGTGGGTTTTTCGCACTTCTCCCGTTTCCTGTCATCTCCAGACTTTATGCGCTATCTGATGAATACTCTGAAACTGAGTATCTTCGGACTGCTCTGGGGATTCCCGATTCCCATTCTGCTGGCCTTCCTGCTCAATCGTATTCTGAGCACCAAGATCAAGCAGAGAATTCAGCTGGTTCTTTACATGCCGAACTTCATCTCGGTCATCGTCCTCTGCGGTATCGTTCGTATCCTGCTGTCGCCGACCGGAATGATCAACTCCATGCTGGGAACCTCGATCAACTTCATGACGATGCCTTCCGCGTTCCGTACGATCTACATCGCATCTGGAATCTGGCAGGGTGCAGGCTGGGCTTCCATCATCTATACAGCTGCCCTTTCCAATGCTAGTAAGGAACTGAAGGAGGCTGCTGTCATCGACGGTGCGAACATCGTTCAGCAGATCAAAGCCGTTGAGTGGCCTGCGATTAAGGATACCGTTCTGATTCAGTTCATCATGTCTGTAGGCAACATCATGAGTATCGGCTTCGAAAAAGCATATGCTCTGCAGACAGACCTGAACGTATCGGCTTCCGAAATCATTTCCACCTACGTCTATAAAAAAGGTCTTCTGGACGGCGACTACGGTTTCTCTACCGCTGTCGGTCTGTTCAACACTGTAATCAACGTTATCCTTCTCATCAGTATGAACAAGATCGTTCAGAACATGAATGAAGGAAAGGGTATCTGATGAGGAGGCAGCACTATGGAAAAGAAGAAAAAGAGTGAGTTTTCCAAGTATCCCGCAGAAGATAAAACGTTACTGATCATCGGTTACATTCTTCTGGGTCTCTTCATTGTCGCAATCATTCTGCCGATGGTTTACATCATCCTGGCATCGTTCATTGATCCGGTTACTCTGCAGAACTCAGGTCTGACATTCGACTTCTCGAAGTGGACTCTGACTGCGTATGAACGAGTACTTGGCAACGGACAGATCTGGGTAGGTTTCAAAAATGCTCTGATCTACTCGATCCTGTTCACAATTATCTCGGTCATCGTGACATTGCTCGCGGCATATCCGATGTCACGTCCGGACTTTAAAGGAAAAGGTTTCTTCAACGTTCTGTTCGTCATCACAATGTTCTTCGGCGGCGGACTGATTCCTACATACTTGCTGATCTCAAATATGGGAATGCTCGACACGATCTGGGCGATCCTGATCCCGGGCTGCTTCAGCGTATGGAATATGATCATTGCCAGAACATACTACATGGGTATTCCCCGTGACCTGCAGGAAGCTTCAGAAATCGACGGCGCAGATGAAATGGTTTATTTCTTCAAGATTCTGCTGCCGGTCTGCACACCGATCATCGCTACAATTTCCATGTGGCAGTTCGTTGGTATGTGGAACAGTTACTTCGATGCGATGATCTATCTGAACAGCGCATCCAAACAGCCTCTGCAGCTGGTTCTTCGTTCGATCCTGATTCAGAGCCAGCCGGAACCTGGAATGATTTCCGATATGCAGAGTACAGCACAGCGTGCTCAGCTCGCTGAACTGCTGAAGTACGCAACAATCATCATCTCTTCCATTCCACTGATGATCATGTATCCGTTCTTCCAGAAATACTTCGATAACGGAATCATGGCCGGCGCGATCAAGGGATAATCTGAAAATTGAAAAAAAAGAGAAAGAAAATTACAGGAGACAAATAATGTCAAAATTCTTTAAAAAGGGAGCTGCATTTGCTCTCGCAATGACAATGCTGCTCGCTGGCTGCGGCGGCGGAAGCACACCGAGCGGCGGAAACAAGCCGAGCGGAGACGTAAACCCTGAAGATCTTACATTCCCCCTCAAGGAAAAAGCTACGATCAAGGGTCTGACAAATTATCCGGTAGGAACAGAATCCGATCCTAACAAGCGTACGATCTTCAAGCGTCTGGAAGAAGCTACAAACGTTCATGTTGACTGGAAGACGATCCAGGGCGACCAGTGGGGCGACAAGATTCAGCTTGAAATGTCCAACATCAAAACACTTCCTGAATTCGTATTCAGCGCTGGCTTCAGTGACACTGACCTGCTCAAGTATGCGAAACAGGGTGTTATCATCCATGTTGAAGAATACATTGACAAATACATGCCGAACCTGAAGAAGGTCTTCGAACAGGCTCCTGAATACAAGTCCATGTGCGAAGATGCTGACGGACACATCTGGGCTCTGCCGTGGATCGAGCAGCTCGGTTATGAAAAGACAGCGATTCAGACGATCGACAACATGCCTTACATCAACAAGAACTGGCTCGACTTCCTCGGACTCGAAGTACCGAAGGATGTTGACAGCTTCGAAAAAGTTCTGATCGCTTTCCGCGACAACGCTGCTAAGATCAAGGAACAGTTCAAGATCGACGGCGAAATCATTCCGATGTCCTTCATTATTAACGACGGCGGCCAGGACCCGATGGTTCTGATCAACGGCTTCGGCGAAGGTATCGGCGATGCTGACCCGGGAAGACACATTGCAGTTAATGACTCCAAGAAGGTCGTCTGCTCCGCTTCTCAGGAAGGCTTCAAGAAGGGTCTTGAATGGCTCCATAAGCTCTATACTGAAAACCTCATCGACAAAGAAGCATTCACACAGGAATGGGCTACATATGTTGCTAAGGGTAAGTCCGGACGTTACGGCGTTGCGTTCTCCTGGGATATCGCTAACGTTGCTCAGGTCTCCATCGATGACCTGATCGCTGGCAAGAGCTGGGTACCGATGCCTGTCCTGACAGCTGATGTCAGAAACCTGACACCGGACAACGGTTCCTTCACATCCGGTTTCGACAGAGGCCGCTGTGTTGTTACAGCTACAGCTGCTAACCCTGCACTCGTATGCGCTTGGCTCGACCAGATGTATGTTCCGATCCAGTCCCCTCAGAACAACTGGGGTACATATGGTGAAGACGATGACTTCGACATCTTCGAAATGAGCACAAACAAAGACGGCGAACCGATGCTGAAGCACACATGGCTCGGCGATGCTTCCCCTGTTGAAGTACGTGAAGCTGAAGCAGTTGGCGGACCTCTCGCGATCCTCGACTCCTACTATGACAAGTATGTAACATGCCCTGATGATGCTCAGTATCGTCTTGACTGGATCAAGAACATCTACACACCTGACATGCACACAAAGTATGTTGTTCCGAACGTATTCATGACAACAGACGATGTTAAGGAAGTTTCCAACCTGCAGGCTGACATCACAAAGGCGATCAACACAGCTAAGGCTGACTGGATTATGAACGGATTCGATGATGCAGCATGGAACAAGCTCCAGGCTGACCTCGATGCTTACAAGCTCCCGAGACTCCTCGAGATCTATCAGAAGTACGTTGACGAATACTACAAATAATTCATACAATTAATTGATTAACAAATGATGGGATATCCGCTCTGATTACAGGGCGGATATCTCATACTTAAGAAGACGGAGGTTTTATGATCAGCCAGATATTACGTGAAGCAAGAAGATTTGAAGAAGTTGAAGGAGATCAGATTCCTTCGGAACTGAGACCATTGTTTCATCTGACACCGAGGGTCGGATGGATGAATGATCCGAACGGTTTCTCGTATTACAACGGATATTATCATCTGTTTTACCAGTATTATCCCTATATGAAGAAATGGGGACCTATGCACTGGGGTCATGCGATCACGAAGGATCTGCTCAGCTGGGAATTCCTGCCTGCAGCACTGGCACCAGATACATTGCCAGACTCCGGCGGCTGCTTCTCCGGAAGCGCAATTGAAACGGACGACGGCAAACATCTTCTGATGTATACAGGCGTTGTCAAACTGTCTGATCTGGATGAAGATAAATTCATTCAGGCACAGTGCTTAGCTGAAGGCGACGGAATTGACTATGTGAAATGCGTAGACAATCCGATCATTGATAATACAAACATTCCGGAAGGCTTGAGCAAATATGACTTCCGGGATCCAAAGATCTGGCGGGAAGCTGACGGCACATATCGCTGCGTGATCGGCGGCTGTACAGAGGACCATAAAGGACGTATTCTGTATTTCAAGAGCGACAATGCCTATAACTGGGAATTTGTCAGTGTCCTGGCAGAAAACGACGGATCACTTGGAACGATGTGGGAGTGCCCGGACTTCTTTGAGCTGGATGGCAAATATGTGCTGCTAACAAGTCCTCAGGACTGCCTGAGAACTGATAAATACAACTGCGGAAACATCGTTGTCGCGATGATCGGCACATTCGATCCGGAGACCGGAAAGTTCCATAAGGAAACGGAACAGCTGGTTGATTCGGGTATTGATTTCTACGCGACACAGACACTGCTGAGCGAAGACGGCAGAAGGATCATGTCTGCCTGGATGCAGAACTGGGACAGCATCGTTCATACGATCCGTCCGCTCCGCTGGTTCGGACAGATGGCTCTGCCGAGAGAGATCCATGTAAAAGACGGCAGACTCTTTCAGGAGCCGGTCAGAGAACTGGAAAAGCTGCGGAAGAACAAGGTTACTGCAGAGAACGTTCATGTAAATGAAACCGTGAAGGTAGAAGGCATCAGCGGCAGGATCATTGATATGACAGTCCGCATCCGTCCCGAATACCCGAACAGCTATCGGAAATTCAAGATCCGCTTCGCAGAAGATGAAACACAGTATACTTCACTGACGTATCGTCCTTCTGAGAATGCACTTGAGTTTGACCGCAGCCATTCCGGCACAAGACGGGCAACGATCCATACCAGAAAATGCCATGTCGCAGACAACAACGGTGAGATCAAGCTGCGCATCATCATGGACCGCTTCAGTGTCGAAGTATTCATCAATGACGGTGAACAGGCGATGTCTTACGTGATCTATACAGATCAGACCGCGGACGGCATCAGCTTCATCTCCTTCGGAGACGCAGTCATCGATGTTGAAAAGTACGATCTCAGTTTTGAATGATCAAACAGTAAGCTCTGGAATGATCCGGGGCTTCTTTTCTTTTGCCTGAAATGCCGATAAACTATAGCTGAACACTGAAACAGGAGAAAAAATCATATGAAGAAAACGATCGTCGGAGTGATCGGTTCAGGTGCGATCAGCGGTATTTATCTGACCAACATGACTTCCCGTTTTGCCAATCTGACAGTAAAGGGCATCGCCTCAAGAAATTTTGAGAACGCAAAGAAAAAGGCGGAAGAATTCGGCATCCGTGCGTACAGATCAACAGAAGAACTGCTGGCAGACAATGACATCGAGCTTGTTGTCGTGCTTGTGCCGGTCGGTGCGCATTACGAACTGATCCGCCAGGCACTGCTTGCCGGCAAGAACGTGTATACGGAAAAGACCATAACGGAAACAGCAGCCCAGGCAGAAGAACTGTGCAGGATCGCGGAAGAAAAGGGTCTGTATCTGGGCTCTGCGCCGGATACGTTCCTTGGCACCGGTTTCCAGACAGCCCGGAAAGCAGTGGATGATGGAATGATCGGAGAGATCCATTCCTTCAGCATCTCCATCACCAGAAAGAACGATTTTCTGACAGCAATGTTTCCATTCCTGCGAATGAGCGGAGCAGGTGCGCTGAGAGATTATCTGGTCTATTACCTGACAGCGCTTGTTTCCATACTGGGACCGGTGAAGAAGGTATATGCTGTCCTGAAAGCTCCGTATCCGAAACGGAAAAACGAGGTGCCTGAAACAAATGGGTACGGGGAATTCATTGATACGCCGAATGAGGCAGTCATCGCTGCGGCTGTGGAACTGCAGAACGGCATTGCCGGTACGATCCATGAAGACAATGAAAGTGTTGCTTTTGACCGGGCAGACTTTGTGCTGTGCGGCAGAGACGGGATCCTGAAGCTGGGCAATCCAAACCACTTTGGCGATCCGGTTGAACTGCAGAAGAGTGACGGCTGGCACCGCAGTGAACCGGTCGTTCTGGATCCGGTCGGATCCTACTCTGACAATTCCAGAGGCATTGGTCCGGCAGAACTTGCAGACGCGATGCAGAACGGCAGAAAGAACCGTACGGATAAATACATGGCGCTCCATGTCCTGAAGGTCATTGAAGCGATGGAAAAGAGTGCCGCAGAAGGCATCGCTGTCGAGATCGATTCTGCATTTGAACAGCCTGCACTGTTTGAAGAAAGCTTCGATGCCGAGTAAATAAAAAGACCTGTCTGAGACAGGTCGGATCATCTTACAGTTTGATATTCACCCAGCGTCCCTGGTTCACTCTCTTTATAAGCATGACAGCTCTGACAAAGGCGTCAATATCAAAGGAGATCCATGGTCCTAAGGAGCCAAGCATCAGGGAAGGATACATCGCATTCAGCGGATAACAGAACAGCCAGGTCATCAGAGGTCTCAGTATCAGAACGCTGATCAGTGAGACAGCAGCGACATATTTCACATCGCCTGCACCTCTGAGACATCCGGCAAGGACAACTCTGAGGTTCTGAGCGGTAATGCCGAGGATCAGAACGAGAAAGCACAGGGAAGCGGCGTGGATGATCTGCGCGTCATCCGTGAACAGCGCCGGCAGAATATGTCTGCCGAAGAATGTAAAGAGAATGATCATCAGAGAGATCACCAGTGCGGTCCTGCGTACAGCATGTACATACAGGATCGCCTTGTTCTTTTTCTTTGCGCCAAGCGACTGACCGACCAGAGATGTACAGGCAGATGCAGTACCGTCACCGACGGTAAAGGCCAGACCCGATACCTGCATGACGATCTGGTTCGTGGCATAGGCGGCTGTGCTGACACCGGCGATCAGTCTGCCGTTGATCAGGAAGCCGACTCTGAGGAACACAGACTCAGCGATCGATCCGCCGCCGACCTGTAACAGACCTGATACGGTAGCACGGTCAAATTCGACAGTACCGAAATGGCGCAGGCTGAGATAGTCATCTTTCTTCAGGACGGCACGGGCTGCCATGAGGAAGGAAACAGTCGTGCCGATCGCTGTTGCGATAGCGGCGCCTCTGACTCCCAGAGCAGGAAAGCCGAAATGACCAAGGATCAGACAGTAGTTCAGGAATACATTGACCACATTGGCTGTCATATTGACAGTCATGGTGACTTTTGTCTGACCGATGCCGCGCTTTGCGGCACAGATGCACAAAGCCCAGCAGTTGAATACAAAGGCAAGCGAGATGATGCGGAAATACTCAGCAGCGTCGGTCACTGTTTCCGCGGAAGCCCCGGCAAGAGTGACCATGAACTCCGCGCCGAAATATCCGGCAAGAAGGATGATGATGCCGATGCCGGTGATGATCACCAGTGACTGCTTCAGACAGCTGACTGCAGCGTCCTGTCTGCCTTCACCTTTCCGGCGGGCGATCACTGCGGTCGTTCCCACACACAGCGCCTGCGCCACCAGCAACATGATCATGCGCGGCTGGGCACATAATCCGACGGACGTGATGGCTGCCGGACCAAGTCTTCCTACCATCATGGTATCGAAGGAATTCATCAGGGTCAGAAGAAGACCTTCCAGAGCAGCCGGCCAGGCGATCCTGATCAGCTGTCTGTACATATCTCGCATTGAATCAGAGTCATCCGGATTGATCAGATCAAATCCGAACAGCTTACTGATGATTGAACTGTTCTCCTGCATATGAATCCTCCAGCGGTGTCTAAAAATATTATACCGTTCATTGCAGGAACAGACATCGTATTTCAGAATGGATTGGAAAAGACAAACAACGGTAATAATGAAAATATTAATACAAAAAGAGAATACAAATATATGAATATACTGGATGCTATTGATACAAAGATTCTTTTTATACATAGACTGACAGAGTCATTTATGAGAAGCTGAAGAAATTCCCAGAAGATTTTGTGGAGAAACCTTATACTGCAGTTTTTTGAAATCATTTTCAGTATATTCTGTGCATTCGCGTATGTAAGGTTTTCCACGTACAAGAAACCATAATCATAAACGCACAGTTGATTTGAAAGTGTCTGATCCGGTGCTATACTGGCCTTCCAAAAAGGGGAAGAGGTATTATATGGCAGACAATTTCAAACAGGTGATTCGTTTTCAGTGCACGTGGTGCGGCAAAGAATTCAGGACCGAAAAGCACCGCTGCAAATTCAATCCCGACTACAGGAACTGCTTCTCCTGCAGACACTGCACAGGCATTGAGAAGGTGGACACAGAGTATGCACTTCCGTACGCGCGGTTTCAGGCGCTGGTGAATGATCCGGACTTTACGCAGAAAGTTGAAACAAACTATCTCAAGAAGATCGGATGTCAGGAAGCGCATGATCTGTACACAAAGGACATTTTTGAAAAGAAGATGGATCTGCAGTGTCCGGACTATGAGATCATGGAAAACTATGAAGGAAAGATCTCATATCTGCGAAAGGCAGTGTATCCCAGATGGCATGCGGATGATACAGAGATCGATTTTCCCTGAAAAAAACGGCATTGTGCCGTTTTTAGCTGTGTCCAAGATCTTTTTTCATCTTTCGGTACAGGAAGACTGATACTGCCGCAGCTGCCATGTCAGCCAGCGGGACCGCGATCCACAGTCTGCCGAGATCATGGAACAGGGCAGACATCAGGAAGAACAGGGATGCCGGCAGAAGGAAGCCTCTGAGAACATTGACGATGAGCGTATATCTGCTGTGGCGCAGCGCCTGCATCGCGGATGTCAGGATGATGCATGTGCCGCCGAAAACAAGCGAGAGAATGCATGCTCTGAGGGCTGGAATGCCGATCGCCATCATATTCTCAGATGCGTCAAACATGGTCAGAAGGACATGCGGGATGCACTCCAGAACAACGGTCAGCACCAGCATCAGGGAAAGGATCGTTGTCAGAGCATAGCGGATCGTCTGATAGACTCTGTCCCACTTATTGTTCCCGCTGTTGTAGGAAAGGATCGGGACCATGCCGTTGTTCATGCCGAAGGAGGGCATGTAACAGAAGTTCTGCAGCTTCAGCCAGATGCCGTAGATGGCAGTCGCTGTCGTGCTGTAGCCCAGCAGGATCTGATTGATGCAGAAAGAACTCATGGATGTCAGTCCCATCGTGATCATGGAAGGGAATCCGATCATATAGATCTCTTTGACAGCCTGCATTTCCGGATGGAAGACATCTTTGAGACGGAACGTGATCCATTCATTATTCTTCCGGTTGAAGAAGAACGCGATGCCTGCGGCGAAGATCTGGCCAAGGACTGTTGCCAGCGCTGCGCCGGCAATTCCCATTTTCGGGAACGGTCCCAGTCCGAAGATGAGCAGAGGATCAAAGATGATGTTGAAGATGGCGCCGGAAGCCATGGCGATCATTGCCAGCGAAGCTTTTCCGCACGCTGTCAGCATCTTCTCAAAGATCTGTCCGTAGAACGCGCCGAAGCTGAGGATCCAGACGATCCTGAGATAGGCAGTGCCGCCTTCGACGATCTCCGGCTCATTTGTCTGCATCGCATAGAAACGTCCGGCAAAGAAGATGCCCAGGGTAATGAATATCACTGCATAGCACAGATTCAGGAAGATGCCTGTATTGGCAATGTGATCGGCATGTTCCTGCCGGCGGGCTGCGATCGCCCGCGGGATCGAAGCGCTGATGCCGACGCCGGTGCCGATACTGATCGCGTTCATGATCTGCTGCATGGGAAATGCCAGGGATACGGCTGCCAGGGCATTCTCTGAGATCCGCGCGACAAACATCGAATCAACGATGTTGTAAAGCGCCTGAATGAAGAAGGAGATCATCATCGGGATCGCCATACTGACAAGAAGCCTGGGGACCGGCATTGTGCCTAATTTGTTTTCTTTTCTGTTTTCATTCATAGATACCTCCGAAAAAAGCCATCCGTTTCTGAGACAGATGGCTGTGGGGTTCCTTCAATCACAAAAACGATGCGGATTTATACGAAGCCGATGTTCATCGTTTCTGTTTCCGTGAGCATTATAAAAAATCATTTCTGACTTTTCAAGCGTTTTGTTTCTTCTGCGCAGACTGATACAAGACACGCAGCCATGTTGAAAAGAACAGAGACGGAAGGTATGATGAAGCAGGATCTTCAGGAGGCTTCGCATGAGAACAGATGGACAGTTCAAATACAGATATGAGACGCACTGCCATACAGCACCCGTCAGTAAATGCGGGAAAGCATCTGTCAGTGAAACAGTCAGGTTTTATAAAGAGATCGGGTATGACGGGATCTTTCTGACCAACCATTTTCTGGACGGAAACATCAATCCTGAAGCGAAATGCCTGCCATATGAAGAACAGATCGATTATTACTTCTCTGATTATGAACAGGCATATAAAGAAGGCAGAGCGGTCGGACTGAAAGTATTCCCGGGTGTGGAACTCTCGTATCTCGGAACAGATTTCCTGATCTACGGACTGGACAAAGAGTGGTATAAAGCGCATCCGGAGATCATGGAAATGGATAAGCGGACAGAGCTGAAAATGATGCAGGAAGCCGGCGCCTTCACTGTGCAGGCACATCCGTACCGGGAAGCTTCCTACATCGATCATATCCGTCTGTATCCAAGATCTGTGCATGCGGCAGAGATCGAAAACTCGCATCAGCCGGCGCTGACAAATCAGATGGCTGTATTCTACGCCGAACAGTACGGTCTGCTCAGAACCGCGGGTTCTGACAACCACTTCGCATATGATGTGTTTGACGGACTTGTCAGAAGAGGACTGCGGCCGGCGATCGCAGGCATGTGCTCGTCACGTCCTCTGCATTCCGTGCAGGATTACATTGACATGGTGAAGTCCGGAGAGCTGAAGCCGTTCATCCAGTACGCATCAGGCAAGTGTGAATTATTATGAGAAACAGTCAGAGAGGGAAGCGTAAAGTTTCCCTTTTCTGCTGGGATACCATATCATTGAAGCATGAAGCGCATAACATTCAAGCATGAAAATATATCAGCTGTCGGACTGGGTACCACAGGGTTCTGGTCCGGACACAATGCCGGTCTGAAAGAATGCATCAGGACTGCGTATGACGTCTACGGGATCAATCTGTTTGATACTGCGGAGATGTATGGCAGCGGACGCTGTGAAAGCGCGCTGGCAGACGCTCTGAAAGACATGCCGCGCAGCAGTCTGTTCCTGGTGGACAAGATCCATCCCGACAACGCTGTTCCTGCCCGTTTTATGAAAAGCCTGGATCAGAGCCTGATCCGGCTGAATACCGATCATATCGATCTGTATCTGCTGCACTGGCGGGAAAAGACAGAGCTTCCGTTTCTTGTGGAAGCGATGCATCAGGCGCAGAAAGAAGGAAAGATCCGGCACTGGGGCGTTTCAAACTTTGACATCCGTGATCTGAATGATCTGTTTTCTGCCGGAGGCACCGACTGTTTCTGTGATCAGATCTTCTTCTCTCTGTATGAAAGAGGAGCGGAATATGACCTTCTGCCGTTTATGAAAGAACAACAGATCCTGCCGATGTCCTATTCCTCCCTTGGCTCCAGCTACTACAGTCATCCGGATGTCCGCAGAAACAGAGAGATCATGAAAATATGCGGAGAATATGAGATCTCTCCGGAAGCGTATATGCTGAGGATGAACATGGAATACGGCTTCGCGTCGCTGTTCAGTACATCCTCGCTTTCCCACCTTCATTCTGATCTGCAGGAGATCACAGACGACGTATACAATGCACTCCGACCGGTCTTTGACAGCGCCTTCCCGCCGCCTGATCACGCGGTGCCGCTGGTGAAGATCTGAAACAACTTCAAGAAGGTCATGACGGCCTTCTTTTTCTGTTCAGCACAGTTTTTTGACTTCATTTTTTCTGATAAGATGAAAGAAGAGAAAGAAGAGGAAATATCATGTGGAATGATCTTTGTACAGGCGCATACGAAGGTATGATCGCTGAAACGATCAACATCCCCGGACAAGGCGGTACAGCTGTACCGGTGTATTACTCACGGCCGCTTGGCGTTGATGAGTATCCTTCCATCGTCCTGATCCCGCATATGCCGGGCTGGGATGAATGGTGCCGGGAAACCGCAAGACGCTTCACCCAGCATGGCTACGGCGTCATGTGTCCGAACATCTACCACCGTGTCGGCAACGGAAAACCGGCAGACGTCGCGAAGAGATCCATGGAAGCCGGCGGACAGTATGACGCAGACGTCATGGACGATACGAAGAGCTGTCTGGATTTCCTGAAGATGCAGAAGACATCCAACGGCAAAGTCGGCGTCATCGGCATGTGCTCCGGCGGCAGACACGCCTTCATGGCAGCCTGCCTGATCGAAGGCTTTGACGCGGCAGTGGACTGCTGGGGCGGCGGTGTCGTGCAGAGTGAAGAAAGCCTGAAACCGCAGCAGCCGGTATCTCCGCACACTTACACAAAGCAGCTGAATGCTCCGCTGCTCGGCATCTTCGGCAACGATGACAGAAGACCGGACAGAGCGGAAGTAGACGCTTTGGAAGAGGAACTGAAGAAATACGGAAAGGACTATGAATTCCACCGCTATGACGGAGCCGGCCACGGCATCTGGTACTATGACAAACCAATGTACCGCCAGGAAGCCGCAATGGACTCCTTCAATAAAACGCTGGACTTCTTTGCCAGGTATCTGAAAACCGAATGACTGATTTTGTGACCATGGCCAAGCCGGTCGGATCATTGTGCAACATGAACTGTTCCTACTGTTACTATCTGAAGGCAGACAATCTCAATGATCCTTCCGTTTACCGCATGGACGACAACGTACTGGACACATATATCCGCACCTACCTGCAGAACAGCAGTCAGGATACGGTGTCTTTTACGTGGCACGGCGGTGAGCCGACGCTGGCAGGTCTGGATTTCTTTCAGAAAGTCTTGCAGCTTCAGAAGAAATACCTTCCGTCCGGGAAGAAATGCTGGAATTCCCTGCAGACAAACGGTGTGCTGATCAATGAAGACTGGTGCCGTTTCCTGAAAGAAAACAATTTTGACGTCGGTGTTTCCCTGGACGGCACACGGTATATCCATGATCTGCACAGAAACGACAAAGCAGGCAGTGAGACCTATGAACACGCGCTGAACGCGGTGAAGCAGCTCAAACAGCATGGGATCGACCCCGATCTGCTGTGTACGGTAACAGAAGAGACAGCGCAGAACGCAAGGGCTGTCTATACCGCGCTGCGCAGACTGGATACCGGCTGGATCCAGTTCATTCCGATCGTCGTCCGAAGAGCTGACGGATCTGTGACAGAAGAAAGCGTGACGGCAGGTTCCTACGGAAAGTTTCTGAAAGAGATCTTCCGGGAATGGATCACGAAGGATCTCGGCAGAGTGAATGTGCAGATCTTTGCGGAGACTGCCCTGGTGCTGTCCGGCAGGCCTTCCAACGTCTGCTGGTTCGCGGAGACCTGCGGCAATGTCTGCGTCGTGGAAAAGGACGGCAGCGTC
Source organism: Solobacterium sp. (assembly GCA_024680365.1). Lineage (GTDB taxonomy): Bacteria > Bacillota_I > Bacilli_A > Erysipelotrichales > Erysipelotrichaceae > Bulleidia. Next base: position 11,880 of record JAILCN010000237.1, on the reverse strand, counting down.
TACAGCTGCGATCACTTTGTGGATCAGAAGCACCGGATCGGAAACCTGATGGAAACCGACCTGAACGTGCTGATGGATTCCGATGTGCAGAAGCAGTTTGGGAACGCCAAGCGGGATTCTTTATGCACAGAATGCAGAGAATGTGAATGGCTGAAGATCTGCCGGGGATGCTGTCCGAAAGACCGGTTCCTGGAAACAGAAACAAACGAAAAGAAATACTACCTCTGTGAAGGACTGCGCATGTATTTTTCCTATGCGGTACCGCTTCTGAGAGAAGCGATGAAGATGAGCAGTTCCGGGATCAGACAGTCCGATATTATGAAAGCACTGCGGAAGAAGTGCTGAAAAAGAAAAGGAGAGAATGCGTATGGAATTAAGAAAAGACTTCCTGTGGGGCGGAGCGACCGCTGCCAATCAGTATGAGGGAGGCTACCTGGAAGGCGGAAAAGGCCTGAGCATTGCCGATGTGGAACGCGGCGCAAGACACGGCGTCAAGCGTCAGATCGACCCGGAGATCCTGCCGGGCGTCTTCTATCCGAGCCATGAAGCGACGGACTTCTATCATCACTGGAAAGAAGACATCGCACTGTTTGCCGAGATGGGATTCAAATGTTTCCGCATGTCCATCGGCTGGACCAGGATCTTCCCGAGAGGCGACGAAGAAACACCGAATGAAGAAGGCCTGAAGTTCTATGATCAGATCTTCGATGAACTGCTGAAATACGGCATCGAACCGGTCGTTACCCTGTCCCACTACGAAACACCGCTGACGCTGGTCAGAGAATACGGATCCTGGCGCAGCCGCAAGCTCGTGGAATTCTTTGAGCGCTATGCGGCAGCCTGCTTTGAGAGATACAAGGGCAAAGTAAAATACTGGATGACCTTCAATGAGATCAACGCCACCATGACGCCGGGCAGAAACCCGTGGCATCAGGCAGGCATCGTCTTTGAAGAAGGGGAAGACCAGGGCAAAACGATCGTTCAGGCAAGCCATCACATGTTCGTCGCAAGCGCGAAAGCAGTTCTTGCCGGACATAAGATCGATCCGGAAAACAAGATCGGATGCATGCTGCTGGTACCGCAGTCCTACGCTGCGACATGCGCGCCGGAAGATCAGGTTGCCAATCGGGAAAAACTGCTGCAGCTGTATTACTACGGCGACGCACATATCAGAGGATACTATTCCAATACCTGCACAGCGCAGTGGAAGAGACTGAACGCGGAACCGGAGATCGAAGAAGGCGATCTTGAGATCATGAAAGCCGGCAAGGTCGATTACCTTGGATTCAGCTATTACTTTTCTTCGATCGCCAGCGCCAAACCGCTGAATGAGGTCGAAGGCAACGTGATCATGGGCGGCAAGAACCCGTATCTGAAAGTCACTGACTGGGGCTGGCAGATCGATCCGATCGGACTCAGAGTCACTCTGAACATGCTGTATGACCGTTACCAGATCCCGATGTTCATCGTTGAAAACGGCATGGGAGCGCTCGATACAGTTGAAGCAGACGGATCCATTCACGACCCGTACCGCATTGACTACCTCCGTCAGCACATCGAAGAAATGAAGAAAGCTGTCGAGCTGGACGACGTTGATCTGATCGGCTATACGCCATGGGGCTGCATTGACCTTGTTTCAGCCGGAACCGGTGAAATGAGGAAACGCTACGGCTTCATCTATGTCGACAGACACGATGATGATACAGGTGATTTCTCCAGAAGCCGCAAGGATTCCTTCTACTGGTACAAGAAGGTCATCGCTTCCAACGGAGCAGATCTTGATTAACGCATGATCGAAAAACTGACAACGATCGTCGCGGACATTGACGGCACCCTTGTCAACAAAGGCGAAAGCATGATGCCGCGCACCAGGAACGCTCTGGAGATCCTGCACAGAAACGGCGTCCTGTTCGGCCTGTCCACCGGCCGCAAGATCAACAGAAGCATGTTCAACAGAAACAAGGACTGGGGACTGTCGTTTGATTTTGATATCATGATCGGAATGAACGGCGGCCAGCTGTGGGACAAGGATCACGAAGGCATTGAAAGTTACTATCTTCTGGAACCGGAAACGATGCGTGAGATCCTCAGACTGATGTCTCCGCTGAACATCAACTCGATGATCTATGAAGACGACCATATGGTCACGCTGTACTTTGACGACATGATCTCTGCGTCCATGAAGCGCAACAACATGGAGGTCATCGTCTCCGGCGGTGATCCGGAACGGCTCTGTGTCCGTCCCAATTACAACGTCCTCTTCCGCTTCCCGGAAGAACGAACGGCAGAAGTCGAAGCGTTCGCGAAAAAGCTGGACTGCGAAAAGTACCACGCCGTCAGGACTTCAGACGGGATCATTGAATTCATGCATCCGGCGGTAAACAAAGGGCTGGCACTGCACAAATACAGTGAACGCAACAACATTCCTCTTTCTGAGATCATGGCATTCGGCGACATGGACAATGACAAGGAAATGCTGAAAGAGGCAGGCTGGGGCGTATGTCTGCTCAACGGAAGTGATATCACAAAATCAATGGCGGATGTCGTCACCGAGTATTCCTGCACCGAAGACGGTATGGGAAGATATCTCGAGGATCACTGGCTGAAGCCGCACGGACTGATCTGAGGAAGCCGGAAACGGCTTCCTTTTCTGATTCTGCAGAGCATATAATGAAGGAAGTAAACAGAGAGGTATATCATGACAGCATTCCCGGAAGGCTTTTTATGGGGCGGAGCGACGTCTTCGGCGCAGTTTGACGGCGGCTTTTCAGAAGGCGGCAGAGGACCGTCTCACATGGATCACATCCGGTATTACGGACGTTCCCATCCCGAGGGACAGAGGACGATGTTCCTGACGCCGGAAGATTACGAATACAACAAAACACATCAGGATGAACTGTATTTCCCGTACAGGAAAGGATCTGATTTCTATCATCATTACAAAGAAGATATTGCCCTGATGGGTGAAATGGGATTCAAAGTATTCCGGATGTCCGTAAGCTGGTCCCGGCTGTTCCCGACAGGAACAGAAGAAACACCGCTTCCGGCAGGCGTGCAGTTCTATCATGATGTGTTCAGGGAATGTCATAAGTACGGGATCGAACCGCTTGTTACCATGATCCACTATGAGATCCCGGCATATCTGACCGAAACATACAACGGCTGGGATTCCCGGAAAACGATCGATTGCTTTGTTCGCTACGCAAAATTCCTGATCGATGAATACGGAAGCGAAGTGAAATACTGGATCACGATGAATGAGATCAACATGATCATGCATATCCCGTTCCTCGGCGGCGGCATGTTCACGGAACGCTCCGAAAGAGACAGAGAGTCCTGCATTTATCAGGCGCTGCATCATATGCTTACGGCAAGTGCCGCAGCCGTAAAGTACTACCATGATACAAAACAGAACGGAATGATCGGACTCATGATCGCCAGGCTGCAGAATTATCCGGAAACCTGTGATCCGAAAGACGCGCTTGCCTGTCAGGAACAGTCCCGTTTCAATTACTTCCCGCTGGATACAGCTGTGAAAGGATACTATCCGCGCTTTATCCTGAACTATTTTGCAAACAACGGCATTCACGTTGAGATGGAACCGGAGGATCTTGCCCTCATCAGAGAGGGAACGATCGACTTCACTGCCATCAGCTACTATCAGACAGATGTCATCTCCGCACAGGAAGAAAAGAAAGAACCGATCGGCGCCTTCATCCGCAAACTGAAGAATCCGTATCTGAAACAGACCGACTGGGGCTGGGGCATCGATCCCGATGGCCTGAGATACACGCTGAATGATATGACAGACCGGTATGGTGTTCCTGTCTTCATTGTCGAAAACGGGATCGGTGTTACCGAAACGATCAATGAAGACAAAACAGTTCATGATGATTACCGCATTGCCTATCTGAACGAGCATCTGAAAGCGGTGCGCGATGCCATCCATGACGGCGCTGACGTGCTGGGCTATACGATGTGGGGCTGCATCGATCTGGTATCCATTTCCTACTGTGCGTTTGCCAAACGGTACGGCTTCATTTACGTCGATGCTGACGATCTTGGAAACGGCAGCTATAAACGATACCGGAAGGATTCGTTTTACTGGTATCAGCACATCATAGAGACAAACGGTGAAAGTCTGGAGTAAAGGAGAATCAGAATGTTCAGAAAAATCGTATGCACGCTGCTTGCACTGCTGTGCATCTGCTTTGCGTTTGCGCCGCTGAAAGCAGAAGGCGAAACACCAGCCGAGGAGAAACCTTCCGTCTACAAGCATGATCCGATGGAAAACCCGAAAGCCGCAGAAGATATTATCGTTAATTCCGAAGCGGTCTACGGTTACTCGCCAAGTCCGGATTCCGTCCGTCTGAAACAGTTCGTTAATGCGATCGACTGGACAGATCCTGCCCAGGTCGAAGATGCGAAGCAGCAGCGCATCGAATATCATCAGTCCATGGATGAGTTATACAAGATGATCGTCGATCTTCTGCATCAGGGCAAGAACGTTGAAGAGATCGCCCGCGCTGTATCACAGAGACGCAATGGGATCCGCCTGGAATCCTACAAAGATGATCCGGAAGGTCTGGCACGCGTGAAGCAGAGCAATCTGGAAACATACGGCAGCGAGCTGGGACCGACAGCTGATTCCCTGCATGACAAATACGGATCCTGGCAGACGGTACTGGAAAAAGCCCTCTCGGCGAATCCCGGCATGGATGCCTGCCTTGGCCTGTATGATGAATACTACGATACATACGATCTCGCGGAAGAAGCCGCAAAGAATCCGGCGGAAGATCCGGTCAAAGAGAAAACGTATACGGTCGTGAAAGGTGACAGCCTTTCCAGGATCGCAAAGAAGTTCCTCGGCAGCGGCAGAGAATGGAAGAAGATCTGGGAAGCCAACCGTTCCAAGATCAAAAACCCGGATCTGATCTATCCGGGACAGGTGCTGATTCTGCCGTGAAGCATTTGAAAGAAGGTGGCTGATATGAATCAGAGAACATTTGCCAGAATTGCCATGATCGCCGCGATCTATACGGTGCTCTGTCTGACGCCGGTGCTGTCCGCGATCGCGTACGGTCCGGTTCAGGTCCGCATCGCGGAAGCCCTGACGCTTCTGCCTCTGTTATGGAAGCCGTCGATCTGGGGCGTTACGCTCGGCTGTTTCCTGTCCAATCTGATCGGCGCAGCGACCGGGATCAATCCGACCGGACTGATGGACGCTGTCTGGGGTACCATAGCAACATTCGGTGCGGCATACTGTACCTGGCTGCTCAGAAATTACCGGATCGGCACTGTTCCAGTCTGGTCCTGTCTGATGCCGGTGGTCTGGAACTTCTTCATCATCGGCGCCGAACTGGCAGTACTGCTGATGCCGGACAATCTGGTCATGGGCACCCTGATCAACGGAACTTACGTTGCCATCGGCGAACTGATTGCGGTGATCTTCGGCTATCTTCTGATCCGGCAGCTGGAACATACACATCTGTTCTGAAAAAACGGAGTCCTTGTGAACCCGTTTTCCTTTTCCGGAACAGAGCGTATGTGGTAACATTGACACAGTAACAGGAGGCGAATATGAACAAACGCTTAGGGATCCTGACGATGATCCTTTTTGGAATACTTGTACTGACTGCGGCTTTGATCCTGTTCCGGAACGACTGGCTTCATCCCGGGCAGAAAGCAGAACCCACGCCTTCCCCGACGACAACACCGGAAGCGGATGTGACGCCGACCCCGGAACCGACCATGGATCCGGAAAAAGACCCGCGCTTCTTCGATACGAACAGCGTGCTGATCTGCGTCAACAAGAAGCACAGACTCCCTGAAGGATATGAACCGGTAGACCTGCGCGTTCCTCATGTAGAGATGCGCTACAACACATGGAGCCTGCGCGATGAGGCTGCCGCAAAGCTGGAAGAAATGTTCCAGGCAGCGGTGAATGAGAACATCCGTCTTGTCATGGGCAGCGGCTACCGTTCGGAAGCCTTCCAGAAGACACTGTATGACAGCTATGTGCAGCGGGACGGTGTTGAGAAGGCAGATACCTACTGCGCACGTCCGGGTTATTCCGACAACCAGACAGGTCTGGCAACAGATATCTGCGGACAGGATCCGAACTATGATCTGACCTCAAAATTCGATGAAACGCCGGAAGGCAAATGGCTTGCCCTGCACGCGCATGAATACGGCTTCATCATGGTGTATCCAAAAGACAAAGAAGAGATCACCGGCTACAGATATGAGCCGTGGCATTACCGCTATATCGGCGTGGACAATGCGAAGGAGCTTCATTCTGAACGGCCAAATATGACTTTTGAAGAATTCTACCATCTTTCCGGAGGTGACTATGCCGGCTAAAAAAAGAAGAAAACTGAAGATCGGCAATCTGATGATCCTGATCATCGGCTGTCTGGCGGTCTGCGCGCTGCTGTTTTTCGGCATAAAGGCGCTGTTTAACAGAGGCGGCAAAGACACCGCCAAACCTGATCCGACACCGGAGACCACAGCGGAACCGACGCCGGAACCCACGCCGACGCCTGATCCTGCCGTGCAGAAGCTGACGCTGTTTGTCAGCGGCGACGGCATCCTGCATGAATCGGTGTACGAAGACGCGAAGAACGCTGACGGCACATTTGATTTCGCGAAAATGCTGGATGAAGTGCTTGCCGTGGCAGAACCGTATGACCTGCAGTATTACAACCAGGAAACGCTGCTTGGCGGAGCTGCCCTGAAATACAGCGGCTATCCCCGCTTTAACGGTCCTCAGGAATTCGGTACATACATGGTATCCAAAGGATTCAATCTTGTTTCCACCGCGACCAATCACAGTCTGGACAAAGGCGAAGAGGGCGTGAAAGCGTCCCATGATTTCTGGGCTTCCCAGAACGGCGTTCTTGTTCAGGGTCTCAACGTCTCTCAGGAAGAATATGACGCGATCGCTTCCACGGAAGTCAACGGCATCAAAGTCGCGTTCCTGTCCTATACCGAACATACCAACGGTCTCAAGTCCCCGCATTCCTACAGCGTGAACATCTTCAAGGGTCATGAACAGGAAATGATCGACAAGGTGAAACGGGCAAAGGAACAGAATGATCTTGTCATCGTTGCCCTGCACTGGGGTACAGAATATTCCAATAAGGTCAACAAGATGCAGACAGAGCTCGCGGACCAGCTGACCAAAGCCGGCGCAGACGTGATCGTCGGCAACCACGCTCATGTCGTACAGCCCTTCCAGTGGGTCAACGGCAAGCCTGTCTTCTACGCGATGGGCAACCTGATCGGCAGCCAGGTCGGTGTCGACCGGACGACCGGCATGATCGCAGGCATGGACATCACCAAAACGAAAAAAGAAGACGGCACCTGTGAGATCGCCATCGAAAATGTACGGGCAGAACTGATCTACACCTATATGGAAGGCAAGTATCCGGCTCTGCGCACCAATATCAAAGTCTATCGCTATAAAGATCTGACAGATGAGATCCTGCCGAAGCACGACGAGTACTATAAGCAGTTTACGGATATCATCACGTCACTGGACAAGAATATCTCATTCGGAATGTAAAACAGCAGGATCATTGCCTGCTGTTTTTCTAACCTTCAATGTCGGCGCCGGTGAAGTTTCCTTCCGCGTCCGTATCGATCACGATGGTGTGCCCTGCGAACATATCGTCGTCATTGAATGAATATCCGACGCTGCCGTCCATGGCAATGGTGATCAGCGGTGTGCCGATCCGCTCCATGAACTGATCGCGCGTGATCTCTTCATCGTTCCAGTCTGCCAGAAGATCTGCCATTTCATCAGCCGCATAGCTGCGCACTTTCTGATCTGTATCTTCCGGATCATGCATGAGTTCCCGCAGCTTCGCAAGCTGAGCGGAAGCATCCGTCACGCCTTCTTCCGTATCCAGATATACCGTGGCTGTGCCGCCCGGATAGTCCACCGAGCCTTCAAACCAGTTGTAATCCCGGTTCAGGACGAATTCTCCGAATTCGGTATTCAGAATGACTGGTTTTTTATAGTCCTCCGCGATCTGAGCAAGTCTCTCGTCATGTCCTTTGCCAAGGACTTTGACAAGCAGATAGCTGTTATCTCTTGCCAGTGAAGGACGCACCCGGACCTTACAGATCTCCAGAGCACTAAAATTGGTCTTCAGACTGCCGGTGTCCTTTTCCATCCATGACAGCACGCCGTATGTCTGATCCAGACAGCTGCCGTCCGGATCAGCGGAAGCCAGGATGCTGGCGTTTGCTCTTTTGTGTCCGTAGACGACTGCCCATGCGCTGACGGGCTTTTTGATCAGCACCAGTTTCTCACATGTTTCCGGACTGTACTGGCTTTCGAATTCCTGCACAGGATCCAGTCTTGGTTCATTCACGTCTGCTTCCAGCAGTTTTTCGACATAATACGCTGTGAAGCGTTCACCTTCCTGTTCGGGACGCTTTCTCAGCAGGACACGGTAAAGATGTCCTTTTTCAAACTGGTACGGATCATGAAAGCCGAACAGCTTCTTCGGCGTCAGCCAGTGCAGCCACTGAAACAGCTGCGGCCTGATCTTTTCACCGGTGCTGACTTTGATCGCTTCATCAAAGCGGGCTTTGTCATGACGGCAGCTGCCGATCATCTGCGAACTTTTGCCGCCTTCTGTCCAGAAGATGCGCACGATGTATTCTTCAGCCTCTTCCGGATAATCACGCATGAATTCTTCAATTGTCATCTGGTATACCTCATTGCTGGAAATGGCCGATCAGACTGCAGATGCCGAAGGCGATGACGTCCACCGCCGCGATCGTCGCGCCGACCGGTGTTGAAAACAGGATCGCTGCCAGCATGCCGCACAGCGTGCAGATGACAGACAGCACAGCGGAACACACCGTGACTGCCCGGAAACTGCGGTATATGCGCATGGCGGATAAAGCAGGGAAGATCACAAGGGCGGAGATCAGAAGGGATCCGACCAGGTTCATTGCGAGTACGATGATCACGGCAACGATCACTGCGATCATCAGATTGTATCTGTCAGCGTCCGTACCGGTCGCTTTCGCGAAGTCTTCATCGAAGGTGACCGCGAAGATCCGGTCATAGAACAGAACAAACAGGACGATCGTGATCACTGACAGGATCATGCACAGCGTCACTTCCCGCATGGTCAGCGTCAGGATCGACGCGGAACCGAACAGGGAACTGCAGACGTCCCCGGCAACGTTTCCGGAGGAAGGAAACAGGTTCATCAACAGATAGCCGAACGCCAGGGCGCCGACCGAGATCATCGCGATCGCCGCGTCACCGTTGATCTGGGCGTTCTTTCCGTTTCTTAACAGAAGAACGGCAGCTGCGGCAGTTAACGGCAGTGCGATCACCATCCGGTCTGCGATGCCGGTCACCCCGGCAACTGCCATGGCACCGAATGCCACATGCGACAGACCGTCGCCGATGAACGAGAAACGCCGCAGTACCAGCGATACGCCAAGCAGAGAGGAGCACAGAGCGATCATCAGGCCGACCACGATGGCATAGCGGACAAACGGAAACTGCAGATATGCGATCACATCACTCATGGCTTCCACCGTCCTTTCCCTGCGGATAGTCTTCTTTCTTGCAGAAGAACACACGGTCGCCGATGTGCAGGATATGCGTCGCGTAGCGCAGCGCCGCGTCGATGTCATGCGAGATCATCAGGATCGTCATGCCTTCTTTATTCAGCTTCCGGATCAGCTCATACATATCTTTTGTCACATAGGGATCCAGACCGGAGACCGGTTCGTCCAGCAGGAGGACTTTCTCCGCTGCACACAGGGCTCTGGCAAGCAGAACACGCTGCTGCTGGCCGCCGGACAGTTCCCGGTAACATCTGTCTTTCAGATCGCTGATGCCCATGCGTTCCATGTTGTCAGCTGCTCTTTTCTTTTCTTCACCGGAAAAGAAGAATCTTCCTTTCCTTCTGCTCAGACAGCCGGAAAGAACAACTTCTTCAACGCTTGCCGGAAAATCTTTCTGCACGGTCGTCTGCTGGGGAAGCCAGCCGATCTCGTTCTGACGCAGACCTTCCGCGGTCTCGATCGTTCCGCTGAGCGGTTTCTGCAGACCAAGCAGGGTGCGCATCAGCGTTGTCTTGCCGGATCCGTTCTCCCCGACGATGCACAGGTAGCTGCCGTCCGGAACACTGAAGTTCAGGTCTCTGACGATCACCCGTGATTCATACCCGAGACACAGGTTTTTTACTGTTAACAAAGCCATAGGATCACTTCTCCGAACCAAGCGCTGTCTGCAGTGCTGTGAGATTGTCTTCCATGACGGAGAGATACGTCTTTCCGGAAGAAAGGTATGCCGCATTGACAGACTGCATGGAATCAAATGTCACAGTCGCGACATTTTTCTTGTCTGCAGTGCTGAGAACAGATTTTGCCAGTCTGCCGTCGGCGCTTTCGATCTGGCAGACAGCCGGCAGATCGAGTGAGTCGATCTTCTCAGCCAGGAACACGACCGTGCTGAAGCTGGCTTCTGTTTCCGCGGAACATCCCGCGAAGGCAGCGTAATATGTCAGTCCGTAATCTTCACAGAGATAACGGAAGGGAAAACGGTCCGCGAAGACAAGTGTTTTGTGGCGGGAAGCGCGCACACTTTCTGAAAAGCGGGCATGCAGATCCGTCAGTTTTCCGATATAGCTGCTCAGATTTGTCCGGATCGTTGACGCTTCTTCCGGATCGATCCGGCATAGCTCTTCCGCGATCGTCCGGCAGAGAACAGCCGCGTTGTTCAGAGAAAGCCAGACGTGTTCGTCATAGGCGCTTTCTTCCTCTTCTTCCGCTTCCATTCCTTCCACAGTCTCTTCTTCTTTCGCCAGGGAACCGAGCGCTTCCAGCATGCGGATGACCCGCTGGTTTTTATTCAGGGGCTCACGCACCGCGTCTTCGGTCCACTTTGACGATTCGCCGCCGGTGCAGAGAAACAGATCCGCCGAGGAAACAGCCGCGATATCCTGAACGGAAGGCTGATAGCTGTGCAGATCGCTGCCGTTCTGAACCAGAAGCGACAGCTGTACGTTTTCCGTGTCTTTCAGCAGTTCTCTTGTCCATTCATATTCCGGAAAGATGGATGCCATGACAGTCACTTTGCCGGCGGTTTCTTCCTGCGGCTTGGCGCAGCCGAAACAGAGCAGTGGCATCAGACAGAAAAGAATCATGAGACGTTTCATCATATGCACCTCACTGTTTCCCGGCGCATTCAGCGCAGATGCCGTAGAACACTGTCCGCCGCGGATCGAGGATGAAGCTGTGTTCAGTCTCCAGATGCTTCGCGAATGACATGATCTCTTCACAGTGAAGGTGGATCAGTTTTCCGCACTTTTCACATTTGCAGTGATAGCACACGTCTTCGTGGCAGTGCTCATGGCTGCCGATATACTGAAAACACGCGGGACTGTTCGCGTCGATGATGTATTTGTTCAGAATGCCTTCCGTGACCATCTTTTCCAGCTGGCGGTACACGGTCGCGGTTCCGATCGGTTCGTTTTTCTGTCTGAAGTATTCACACACGTCACTGACGGTGAAATGATCACTGCCGGTTGTTTCAAAGTATTCCATCAGGTCATCTCTGTGCCGTGTTTTATAGATTCCTGTACGCATAAAAAGTCTCTCCTTAAAAATGAGAACAGTTATCATTTTAGTACAGCACAGACAAAAGTCAACGAAAATGATAATGATTCTCAAAATAAAAAGACCTCCGGAGAGGTCTCAGATCATTCTTCTTCAAACAGCTTTGCGCCGTTGGAAGCGATGATGTCCTTGTACCAGTAGAAACTCTTCTTGCGGTATCTGTTGAACGTTCCCTGGCCATAGTCATCACAGTCGACATAGATGAAGCCGTATCTCTTGCTC
>JAILCN010000232.1 GCA_024680365.1 Solobacterium sp. | reverse complement strand
GGCTGCCAGCTGTTTCGGCGTCAGCCGCACTTCCAGGCTGCTGAGTCTGACCCACTTTTCCATCACGATGCTTTTCCGGCCGGAAACCGGTTTGACTTTCGCCGGCAGCATCGTCTGGAAACAGGCGATCGCCGTGGAAAGGGTCTGATCCCGCATCCACAGCCCAAGGCTGTGCAGTTCTTCCGTGATCAGCGGCTCCCTGTCAATGATCTCCCGGATCATCTTCAGCTTCATGCCTTTTTCCGCTTCGATCTCCGGCTGGCTGAGGGATGTATATTCACAGCTTTCGACAAAACCGGTCAGGGTCTTTGCACCGAATTCCACAAGAACACGGCAGCCCTGCGAAGTTTCTTCTTCACTGAGATATGTAAATGTCTGATCAAGTTTTCTGACAGGATGCTCGATCCAGCACTGAACAATAAACATATTCTGTTAATCCCTCCGGGAAATTATACTATAATATAACCCATAAATGAGGTATTCACATGGAAGACCGGAAAAGAATTGTTGTAAAAGTCGGAACATCCACTGTCTGTCATCCCAACGGGGCTCCCAATCTCAGACGAATCGAAAAACTCTGCCGGACACTGTCCGATCTGAAAAATACAGGCCACGAGATCATTCTCGTCACCTCCGGCGCGATCGGTGCCGGCACCCACAAGATGAAACTGGAAAGCCGTCCGAAGAGCATCGCCGGCAGACAGGCAGCCGCCGCTGTCGGCCAGTGCGAACTGATGAGCATCTATGACCGTTTCTTTCTGGACTATGGCTCCCTGACCGGACAGATCCTTCTGACCAAGGGCATCACGGAAAACGAGACCGGCAGGAAGAATGTCATCGCCACGCTCAACGCACTGCTGGAGATGCAGGTCATTCCGATCATCAATGAAAATGACTCCGTCGCCACCGAAGAGATCGTATACGGCGATAATGATACTCTTTCTGCAGTAGTAGCGGCAGCCGCCAAAGCGGATCTGCTTGTCCTTCTGTCTGATATCGAAGGTCTCTTTGATACAGATCCCACACTCTATCCTGACGCCCAGCTGATCTCGATCGTACATGATTACGACAAAGCCAGAGAAGCCGCTTCAGGAAGCCATTCAGAGCACGGAACCGGCGGTATGATCACGAAGATCCATGCCGCGACAATTGCCAGGGAAGCCGGGATCGAAACGGTCCTGACAAGCGGAGCGGATCCGAATGTACTGTATGATATCTGCGAAGGCGTTTCCGTCGGAACGCTGTTTACGGTAAAGGAGGAAGAATCATGAATCTGATCGAACAGGCACGTCTTGCAAAAAAAGCATCCGCACAGGTCAGGATACTGACATCCGAACAGAAAAACAAAGTTCTCCGTGATTTCGCGGACGGACTTGTCAGCCAGGCTTCCTATGTCATTTCCGAAAATGACAAGGACATGGAAGCAGCCCGCGCTGCCGGCATGAGCACTGCCATGCTTGACCGGCTGATGCTGAATGAGAAGCGGATCAGCGACATGGCGGACGGCATCCGGATGCTCGCGGATCTTGAAGACCCGATCGGAAAAGTTCTGGAAGAAAGAACGCTGAAGAGCGGTCTGCAGCTGAAAAAAGTCACCTGTCCGATCGGTGTGATCGGCATCATCTTTGAATCCCGTCCGAACGTTACTGCCGACTGTGCCGCCCTGTGTTTCAAATCCGGCAACGCATGCGTCCTGAAAGGCGGAAAAGAATCCTATCTTTCCTGTCTTGCCGTCACGTCCGTTATGAAGGAAGCACTGAAGAACAACGGCATCACCGAAGACGCTGTCATGCTGGCTGAACGCCCTTCCCACGAAGAGACGCAGCGCTTCATGGAATGCCGTGAATATGTAGATCTGCTGATCCCGCGCGGCGGCAAAAAGCTGATCCAGGCAGTCCTGAAAAACGCGAAGATCCCGGCCATTGAAACAGGTGCCGGCGTCTGCCACGTCTTCGTTGATGAAAGCGCCGATCTGGACATGGCGGAAAAGATCATCGTCAACGCGAAATGTTCCCGTCCCAGCGTATGCAACGCCATGGAAACACTGCTCGTTCACGCATCCGCAGCGGACACATTCATCCCGCGGATCGTAAAGACCCTGCAGGAAAAAGACGTTGTCATCTATGGCGACGAAAAAGCACGCGCGCTGTGCCCTTCCCTGAAAGAAGCTGAGGAAGCATCCTGGTCCACAGAATATGATGATCTGATCATGAACCTCAAGGTCGTCGGATCCGTGCAGGAAGCTGCCGCTCACATTGAACAGTACGGAACACATCACAGCGAATCGATCATCACGGAAAATGATGAGAATGTTCTTATCTTCATGAACAGCATCGATTCTGCCTGCCTCTATCACAATGCTTCGACCCGCTTTACCGATGGTTTCGAATTCGGCCTCGGTGCCGAGATCGGCATCAGTACCCAGAAGCTCCATGCCAGAGGTCCGATGGGCCTGCAGGAACTGACATCTTACTGTTACCGTCTGGAAGGAAAAGGAGAAATACGATGAGAACAAGCGAAAAATATACACTCGGCTTTATTGGCTGCGGACATATGGGACTTGCCATTGCCAAAGGCGCTGTAGCCCATGAGTATCTGGAACGCAGAGACATCTGTGTCTACGATCCGAAAGAAGAAGTCTCTGCCGTATGTGCCGGAGAAGGCTTTGCCGTCATGCCGACGATGAAGGAAGCCGCTGAGAACTGCCACATTGTCGTTCTTGCCGTTACGCCGCAGGTGTGCGACAGTGTGCTTGAAGAACTGTCAAAATGCCGTGTGAACTGCATCCTTTCCATCGTGACCGGCGTTTCCATCAGACACCTTCAGGAGATGATGGGTTCTGAGATCCCGATCGTTAGAGCAATGCCGAATACGCCTCTGCAGATCGGTGAAGGCGCGACCGCCCTCTGCCGCTCGGAATCCTGTCCGGCTGACGAATATGATTTCGTCTTCCGCCTGTTCCGCCATCTCGGCGTGACCCGGACCGTACCGGAAGAACAGCTGAACGCATTTGTTTCCGTTCATGGAAGCACTCCTGCTTATATCTACTATTTCGCTGAATGCATTATCAATGACATGACGAAACGCGGCATTGATGAAGAGACCGCCAGAGCGCTTCTTGTACAGACGATCATCGGCTCCGGAAAGCTTCTGAAAGAGAATCCCGGCAAACCGCTTTCTTCATTCATTGATGAAGTCTGTTCCAAAGGCGGAACAACGATCCAGGCAATCGAATCCCTGAAGAATGATGATCTGGCGGAGATCGTCAGAAAAGCAAACGAAAAGTGTATTGCCAGAGCGGAAGAACTCGGCAGATAATGCATATGAAAATGGCCGCACTTCACAGTGTGACCATTTTTTATTACTTCTCTCTGCTGTTTCTGGCCTGGATCGCCTTTTTCGCTTCTTCAATATCGTTGAAGTGGATCGGACCGTCTTTCAGTTCCTCTTCATCTTCGTTTCCCTTGCCGAGGATCAGCGCGCATTCATTATCCTTTAACATGTCTACTGCTGCACGGATCGCATCTCCTCTGTCAAGGATGATCCGGTAGTTGTCATAGTCTCTGATATCTCTTGTCAGGTCGGCGGCAATATCTGCCGGATCTTCCGTACGGGGATCCTCGTAGGTAAAGATCCCGTAGGTCTTCGGATGATCACAGATCGTTTTTCCCATCAGCGGACGCTTGTAGGGATCGCGGGTGCCGGCAGCGCCGATCACTGTGACGATCCGGTCAAAGCCGAATGTATCCGCCAGCTTCAGAATGTTCTGAATGCCGTTGGGCGTATGCGCATAGTCTACCATGACCCAGTAATCCCGGCCGGTTTCAATGAACGTAACGCGGCCGTCGACAGCCAGATGCTTCAGCCGTTCTTCCAGATCAGACATCTGATATCCCAGGGCAAACAGCGCCAGCAGCGCCGCGGAAAGATTGTAGACGTTGAATTCGCCGAGCAGCGGTGAATCGACTGTGAATTCTTTTCCCATATAGGAATACCGGATCGGAGTATGGCCCCTCTCAATATCATAGGAAACGATCCTGAGATCTGCTTTTTCACTCTTTCCGTACAGCAGCACCGTTCCGTTTGCCGCGTCGATCATCGTCTGACAGTTTTCATCATCGGCATTGATAATGCAGAAGCCGTCCTTCTTCGTCTGGGCAAACAGTCTGGACTTGTCCTTCAGATAGTTGGCAAACGTACCATGGATATTGATGTGCTCACTGGTAATGTTCGTAAAGACAGAAACATCGAATTCCAGTGTTTTCGTTCTTCCCCGCATCAGCGCTTCAGAAGAAACCTCCATTGCCGTATAGGAACATCCATGTCTGACAAACTGATCCAGGAACTGATACAGCTTGTCAGCGTCAGGCGTTGTATTGGGTGTATCTCCTTCATATCCTGCGCAGAGGACGCCGTTTGTTCCGATGTAGCCGCAGGCAGTATCAGACAGCAGTGTCTGCAGGATCGTCGCTGTGCTTGTTTTGCCGTCGGTGCCGGTCACACCGATCATCTTCATCTTTCTCTCCGGATATCCATAGAACTTCTGGGCAATATATGCCATCTGTTCATTCGTATCACTGACTCTGACAACAGGAACGCTCTTTTCTCCGATGTCGCGGGAGACGACCAGTGCCGCGGCTCCTTTCGCGATCGCGTCATCCGCAAAGTCATGCCGGTCTGCCGCAATTCCTTTGATGCAGACAAACAGATCACCCGGTTCAATATCACGGGAAGAGGTCTTGATCCCCCTGATCTCTGTATCATATCCGCAGTTTTCAAACAGTTCACATAATTTCATTATCATCACCGAAAAGAATTATACAGGAATCAGAAAGAAAAGTGTATGATGGATAAGGTAAATCTGATCAGCAGTTTTGACTCAGAAAGAAGGTGTTACAATGAACTGCACAATGATCGGGGCGGCGTCAGATCTCGGCGTTTCCAGAGACGGGACTGCCCAGGGCCCCGAAGTGCTCCGGGAGCACTGTTTTCCAGATATCCCCTTTGAAATGATCTATGCTCCGGAAACCATCAAGAGCAGATCCGCTCAGGATCTCAGAAAGAATGAAGCTGAGATCAATATCTTAGACAAAGAACTGTATGAGGCATTTCTGAAAGTCAAAAAGGATGGTGATTTCACGATCCTCGTCGGCGGTGACCATACATGCGCGATCCCCTCTGCCCTTTCTTCCTGCAAAGCCTGCGGGAAAACGGGTGTGCTCTGGATCGACGCTCATACTGATTTCAATACGTTCAGGACAACTGAGACCGGCAATATTCATGGTCTTCCCCTCGCCTGCATCAGCGGTTATGAATGTGAAGAGCTGCGTACATTCCATACCGGCGATACTGTGGATCCGGCAAACGTCTGTGTTGTCGGTGCAAGATCCATTGACCGGGAAGAAAAAGAGAACCTGAAAAAAGCCGGCGTCCGTGTGATCTCAACGGATGAGATCCATGAAAGAGGCATCGAAGCTGTCATGGAAGAAGCATTCGCTGTCTGCCTGGCGGGAACCGGCAAGGTACACGTCAGCTTTGATCTGGATGTCATCGATCCTTCTGAAGCGCCCGGCGTCACAGTCCCGGAAGTCTGCGGCATCAGCACCGAGGAAGCACTCAGGATCAACAGCATTGTCGCAAAGCGCATCAGCGATGTCTGTTCCTATGACCTTGTTGAACTGAATCCCCGCAATGACATTGACCGGAAAACCGAACAGACTGCCTGTGCGCTGCTCAAACAGATCCTGGAAGCTGTCAGGGCAAAGTAAAGGGGCTGTAACGAGTAAGCAAAAATGAGCGAGAGCTCAAAGCTTACAAGAGGTTACAGCTCAACGTCATTAAGTTAAGAAGAAGTCTGCAGATGAATAAAGAAAGCAATCTGCAGGCTTTTCTTTCACAACAAATCGACAGGCATGACGAAAAAGCATCATAAGATGTAAGTTAAGATTCGAATTATCAGATATAATGAAGATGCTTTATGAAAAGCGATAGTTGAAGCCAATTACAGACTGGGGGGCGGACTTTGCGAGGGTCGCTGCGACCAGGCCGTAATGGTAAGGACTCTTTTAAGATCAGAGCTTCAGGATCAGGCGGTGGTGAGCCGCCTTTTCTTTTCATCAAAAGATCACGGATGAGGTGAATTGCACGTGTTTTATTGATCACATACCTGGATTTTTCCGGTACATATTTTACTGAAGCCTCTTCCATCATCGACAGTTTTCATGTCGTTTCTCGGATCAACACCAAGATCAAACAGTATATCAACCAGGTCAAACGCAGATATAAAGAAGCTGATAAAAGGAAACTTGAAGAGAAAAATTATCGTACCAACAGTTCACACAAGACGATTAAAAAATCCAGGGAACTCAGACTCCTCGATAATTATTCCTGGTTCCTTCTTAAAAACAACGACGATATTGACTATACCCCATACTGGAGGAATACAAGGAACGGTGGGTACTGGTTCGATCCCATCGCGACAGAAAAGGCATTTATGGAGCTTTATTCCAACTTCAAAACGATACGGGATCTGAAGGAACTCTATGTACGTTTTAACAAGAACCATGTCAATGACTCTGCCGGCGCCATGACTGAACAGGAACAGATCATCTCACAATATCGTGCCTCTGGTATCGCAATGTTTCGTGACATTGCAAAGACTTTGAATACGAATAAACAGGCGATAACGAATTCATTCATCTATATCAGAGATGAAAAATACGGCAGAAAAGAAGATATGCTCAGACGTATTTCAAATGGTCCTATGGAAGGATTTAACGTCCTTCCCAAGAGCTTAAAACGGAACTCTCACGGCGTATCGAATTTCCTCTATACCCGTAATCGGATCCTTTGGGCTACCAGAAAAGACCCTTCGATGCTTGCCGTTCCCAAGACAAGGAAGGAAGTACATAACAACACTGGAAAGAAAAGAGGTCCATACAACAAGAAAGATAACTGACTTGGTTATCATGAGCGCAAGCAGCTCTCTTCTTATGAAAGAGAGCTTTTTTCACATGAAAAGCAGTACTTCCTTGAACTTCTTTGTGTTCTCATTCAGTACTGCTTTCATTTCTTGTTTACCTGGGTAGTCCCCCTCCGAGTCCCCCATCAAGTCCCCCTCGAACTTTGATGTGTCCCCCGTGAAGTTTGGTTGTATCCGCCTAATAACTTGTACCTATATCTATCTGAAAAGACATATCTGTCGGAATTGACGGTTTGCCAATTGACAGGATATGTCTTTATTTTCTAAATAGTTCTTTCGGGAATTCTTCCGACCAGGGGAACAGTGAATCAGGCATCGCTGTTTCAAAATCGTGAATATACTTTGGCAGTTCTGTCAGGAGATATCTGAAATAATCGTATGTTTTCAGATTGTTTGCCTTCGCAGTTTCCGCAAGGCTGTAGATACATGCGCTGGCATTCGCACCCCTGATGGTATCAATCATTACCCAGTTCTTGCGGCCGATTGTGAAGGGACGAATTGCCCGTTCTGCTGTGTTGTTATCCATATCCAGATTCGGATCATCCAGGAATGTACGCAGGTATTTCTCCTGGTTGATGGAATAGGTGAATGCTTTTCCTGTCTGTGATGCACTGTCCACATACGGCTGATGCTTTCTGACCCATTCGAAATACTCATCAACTAAAGGTTTGATCTTTTCCTGTCTCTTCTTCAGCCTTTCTTCCGGTGCCAGACTGTCCAGTCTGTTATTCTCATGGAAGATCTTTGTGATCTTTTTTACAGCCTGTTCTGCCAGAGTCCCTTTGGCGCTCTTCGCTCCGACTGCTTTCACTGCATCTGCGTATTTTCTCTTCGTATGTACCCAGCACCCAGACACCTTAAAAGTTTCCGGATCTTCTTTTTCCAGCGCATGATACGCCTGATACCCATCCGTTGTAAGTGTTCCGTTGAAGCCGCGTAAAAAGTCTCTTGGATGATCATGTGATCTTGTCATCCGGTAATCATACAGCACGATCTGCGGTACATCTTTTTTCTGCTGAGTCCGGTATACCCACATGTATGACATTGATCCTGTTTTTCTTCCATCCTTGGATACTTCCACTCCGGTCTCGTCCGCATGCAGGTATTTCTGTTCGAGCAGCTTTCTGTGCACTACCTCATAGTAATATTTCAGATATTTCTCATATGAAGCGATCATCCAGTTAGCCATCGTCGCTCTTGATATGAATACGCTGTTCTCGACGTATGTCTGTTCCTGTCTGTACAGCGGCACGGCATTTACATACTTCCCAAATATGATCGATGCCACAAGGGAAGGAGTCGCGATACTGTTCGGCCACAGCTCTACAGGCTTTTCTGCTCTGATGATCGTTTCATTATCCGCTGCGGCATATACTCCGATCTTATATGTGACAGCCTCAAAAGAAGCAGGGATGTGCTCCAGCTTCGTTATGATCTGATATGGCAGTCTCTTCCATTTCCCTTTTCCGAATCTCTGATCCAGTTCTGCTTCAGGGATCTCGATATATTCTTCGCGGTGATTCGTTATTTTTTTGATGTCTTCTGCTCTTTTTCCGACCGGTCTTTTCTTTCTCGGTGCAGCTTCTTCCAGTGTCGGTTCAGGTTCACCGGGATCCGCAGTGACTTCTGTGTCATTGAATCCGAGTTCCAACTCCATCTGTAAGGCGGATACCTGTTCTGATTTTCTGCCGTAGTTTCTGCTGTTCATGACTTTGAGCTGCTCGCTTAAATTCTGAACAGTTCTGTTCAGTTCATTCACGCTTGACTGCAGTCCCATGATCATTGTGACAAGCACTTCCTTAGGCATGTTATTCAGCTCTTTTTCACTCAGATTCACATCGCTCATGACTTATGTATAACCCATCTGAAGATGTGATTCAAGTAGCTGAAAATGTGGAAAACTTCAGAGAACAGGCACCTGTGACAAGTCGCTGTTTTACGATCCCGGCAGGCTGTATGAAGCACGTAAAAAGCATTCTGACGGCATTGTATCCGGAAGATGACTTCAGAATGTTCGTGCTCTGCAGAATGCTTTATTTGGGCTTTATCAGCTTTGTTTTTTCTGTAAAGTTGTGGAAAACTTTTTTACAGAATGTATTTTGCCTCTGACTGTCTGATAGACGGTTCTATCGTGAATCCGCTCATCAGCCACTGATACTGTTCCATTGTCAGATCTCTGATCTCATCCTTCGATCTCGGCCAGTGGAACTTTCCGTTCGACAGTCTCTTGTACAGAAGAAGGAATCCGTCACCTTCCCACAACAATCCTTTGATCCTGTCGGATCTTCTTCCACAGAAGAGAAACAGTGTTCCTTCATCGAATGGATTCAGTTCAAACCGGTGCCGTACCTGTGCAGCCAGACCATCTATGCCGTATCTCAGGTCCGTATAGCCGCAGGCAATGTAGACTTTTTTGATTCCGTATCCTTCTTTAAACATGTGATACTGCCTTCATAATACGGATCAGAAAATCATCTGAGATATCTTCCGGTATCTCGATACTGATCTTGCCGGCATGTAATCTGATTGAAGATGGTGCCTCTGCCGATCCTGTGACTGCAGGCCTTTCGAGAAGCGAAAACTCAGGTACAGCTGCAGGAGTCCCACGTGAAGGCATTGGGACAAGAGTTTCTGTCATTTCATCACTGAAAGATCGGGCCAGATCATCCCCGAGAAGTTTATGGTAATACCAATAACTTTTCTCACTGACATTGTATCTGGCGCACCAGTCCGCGACTGTCATTCCTGTCTCAGACCTTTCCTTCTTTGACTGCAGCAGTGCTTTTGCCCACCAGGCTCGTTTTACTTCCCTGGCAGTTCTGAATGTAACTTGGGTCATGGGATGATCTCCTTCTGTGTCTCA
>JAILCN010000186.1 GCA_024680365.1 Solobacterium sp. | reverse complement strand
ATACAGAGTCCAGAGCGGTCCCGGTCCCATTGAGTGATAGCTCATCTGGTAAGCGATCTCAGCATTGGTTGTGGAAACAGTGACAAACACGCCAGGTGCGATTCCGTTAACATACTCAACAACACCATGGCTGTTCAGGATACCGCCGTCCTCTTTCAGCTTGAACAGCTCGTTCAGTTCCTTGACACCTTCTGTGCCCGGTGCAGTCTTCGGGCCATGTCCGCCGATCACATCCGGAAGAAGACCTGTGTAGTTGCACATTGCTGTCATCTCAACCATTGTCTTTGTGCCGTCCTTGAATGCGCAAAGCATCTTCGGGCTCATTTTCCGGCGGGTTGCCTCTTCGAGAACTGTATCCGGATTGCACTCGTAATCGATCTTGTTGTTTTTGCCCTTGCCCATGACTTCTACGGTCATTCCCATAGCGGTGGCAAAATCATAGAGTTCCATAACAGCGCCCGGCTCATCGCCTGCAGATCCTGTATAGATGACACCGTTGTCTTCTGCGAGCTTCTTCAGGTACGGCCCAATGACAACGTCTGTCTCAACGTTCAGCATAACGACATGCTTTTTATTCTTCAGAGCGTCTGTAGCAACTTTCGCGCCGACATCCGGCACACCTGTTGCGTCGATTGCGCACTCGACTTCTTTTGCCTGTGAGATGAAATCTGCGTTCGCGCATGCGACATATTTGCCTGCAGCAATCCCTGCATCAGCCTCTTCGATTGTGTTGGCAACCACGATCTGGTCATCTGTAACACCTGCATATTTAAAAGCATTGACAGCATTGTCAACCAGAATATCAGAAACGATTGCCGGTGTGATTCCTTTCATCAGAACCATCTGTGTGACCATGCCGCGGCCCATCTGTCCTGCTCCGACGATACCTGTTTTAATGATTTTGCCTTCTGCTTCGCGTTTTTCAAGTTTGCGGTTCATGTTTAACATAATGTCTTTTTTCCTCCCTGGAATCAATTGGAATAATTGTTTTCACTGTTTTTTCAAAACTGCTGTCAGACAATCTCGATCAGCATTCCTTCTTTAACATCTTCAGGTGTAAATGGCTCGTCACCCTTTACCATAATCATTCCCGGACGCTCTGCCTCACTTCCGCCATTAAAGTTAAATGTACAGTGGCCGAGCGTTCTCAGTGTATGTTTTGCTTCTTCCCCGACAGCTGTTATATCAAATACTTTGTCTCCCAGAATCAGGGTGTCTCCCGGAGCAGGATCTTCACCAAGCTGCGTGATCGTATGGAGAATTGAGATTTCTCTGAGCTCTGCCGGCGCATTTTCATTGAAGATCACAATGAAGTTCATATCTTCAGAAAGAAATTCAAGTGCGTCCTCACCCCATCCGGTTACTTCTGCATGATATTTCATAGTCTTGCCCTTTCAAAATAAATGCTGGTCTCTCACTAATCTCTTCCCTGTCTTTAAAATCGTATCTTGCTCTTATACCGGTTTATGCGTACAGACCGATACTGAATACATATGCGATGATAACTGCCAGCGGACCGGTGATCAGACGTGAGAACAGGACTGCAGGTACACCAAGTTCGATGGTTTCCGGCTCTGCCTCACCCAGTGAGAGGCCGACCGGTACAAAGTCGCCGCCGACCTGTGCGTCAATCGCGAACAGTGCCGGAAGTGCGTACTGCGCCGGGATTGCGCCTGCTGCGAACTGCTGACCGAGCAGAACACCGACGACAGATGCAATAACAGCACCAGGTCCCAGGATCGGGGAAAGAATCGGAATCGAGCAAATGACTGAAATCACAAGCATTCCCGGAAGTGTTCCTGCAAGCGGTGCGATCGTATTCGCGATGACATCGCCCAGACCAGACGCGCTGATGATACCAAGCAGCGTGGATGTAAATGCCATGAACGGAAGGATGTTCTTGATGCACATATCGATCGTCTCACGGCCTGCGGCAAAGAACTTGCTGACGATGCTTCCGACTGCCTTACCGACTCTGGTAACAAAATTTTCTTTCTTTCCTGCCTGCATTGCAGCAATTTCCTGCTTCGCCTGCTCTTTTGACTTCGGTGCGTCAGCAGCGGAAGCTGCAGCTGTCTGTGCTGCGGAAGCCTTAGCTGCCGCGGCATCAGCTTCATCCGCGAACGAAAGATCTTTTTCTGTTACAGCCGAAACATAGAGATCCTCTGTAATAAACTTCGCAAGCGGTCCGGACTGTCCAACCGGCATCAGGTTAATGGTGTAAATGCCCTTTTTCGGATATACGCCGCATCGCGCTGTTCCGCCGCAGTCAACAACTGCCACGAGAACTTCTTCGTCAGGACAGCCGGTTGAAAATCCGTCAACCGTTGTGCAGCCTGTCATCTCAGCGAGTTTTGCTGCCACCGGGTGGATGCCGCCGCCTGTGACACAGAGAATTTTGTTTCTTTTCTCATCAGCCTTTACGACCAGCGGGCCGCCCCAGCCGCCGTTGCCCTTCGAAATTTTAACTGCTTTATACATCTGCACGCCTCCTTACTTATTCTTAATCATTCCAAGATAGATCTTTTCAGTTACAATCCCGCGGATCAGAATGACAATCAGACCAACGATCAGATAACGGACCGCAAGGTCTCCTTTGTTCAGGCCAAGTGCTGTAATACCATCTGCAATTCCGAGGAAAACGAAAAGCTCACCTGCATTTGCGTGTGGGAAAAGTCCCGTGATCGGATGACAAAACGAAACGGTTGAGTCATAGTATGCCGGTTTATATTTTTCTTCAACGAAACGTCCGAATGTGTACATCATCGGGTTTCCCAGGAAGAAAACTGCCAGGAACGGGAGAACAAGATATCTTC
>JAILCN010000184.1 GCA_024680365.1 Solobacterium sp. | reverse complement strand
TTTCAGGAACATCAGGACAGCGGAGATCGCCAGAGGTACTGCAGCGTACAGGATCCATTTCCGGTAGCGGCCGTGAGGTCCCGGTTCCACCGTATCGCAGATGCGTCCCATGATCGGGTCGTTGATGCCGTCCCATACTCTTGCGACAATGAACATGATCATGATGAAAAGCGGGCTCAGATGGAAAATATCTGTATAGAATTTCTGAAGCAGTGTGGTAACCAGCGCAAATACAAGACAGCCTGCCGTATCTACCATGGCATAGCCGATGTAGTCTTTCGCTTTCAGTCCGCTGGTCCGGCTGATATAGCTCTGTTGATTATGCTGTGACACAATGATCCCCTCCTGAAGAAGTTTATGATATTACCATTGTATCACAATACGCTTTATCCACTAACGGAAACAGACTGGGGCAGGTTCACAGAGCAGATACTCATTTCTTTTCTTTCCCGTTATAATGGTCATGAAGTATCCGAAGGAGATGAGTCCTCATGAGCAATGTCATGGAAAAGAACAGACGGTTTTATGATCAGTATGTCGCTGATCTGATCCGCACCAGATTTGGAGAATATGAAAACAGGATCGCGGTCGGCATTGCCGGAGAAGGATCTGACTGCTTTGGATATGATGATGAGATCTCCAGAGACCATGATTTCGGTACGGGCGTCTGCCTGTGGGTAACGGATGAAGACATGTACCGGTTCGGATATATGTTATCCATCGCCTACAACGAACTCGTCGACTCCGCGGAACGCACATACTATACCGAACGCATGCGGGAAAGAAGAGGCGTCACGACGATCCACAGCTTCTACTCTGACATCCTGCATATCAACTGTGATACGGAGCACTGCACGATGAGCGAAGAAAACTGGCGGAACCTGGATCACTCCTGTCTGAAAACAGCGGTAAACGGAGCCGTCTTCCGCGATGATCTGGGGCAGTTCACAGCCTTCCGTGAGCTTCTGCTGGGATACTATCCTGAAAAGATCTGGCGCACGCGCATCGCGGAACAGCTGCATGCCTACGCTTCATCCATTCAGGTCAACTACGCAAGATGCATGAGCAGGAATGACATCGTCGCGGCAGAGCTGTGCCGCTCAAAAGGCCTCGCCGCTGCCATGGAACTGTTTTTCCTGCTGAAAAGAGAATACCCGCCGTATTACAAATGGACATTCCGCGCGCTTTCAGAACTGGATACAGAAGGCGTCTTCACTGAGAAGATCCGGGAGCTTGCGGAAGAACGGCTGAATCCTCAGGCATGGGACGGCACCCGCTACAATCCCAACCGGCAGAACTACAAAGACCACGTTGTTTCACTGAGTGAGGAGATCGCTTCCCTGCTGGAAGAGATGCTGCAGGAAAGAGGTCTGATTCGCAGATACAGCCGGTATCTGGAAATGCATGTCAATGACGTGCTGCCGAAATGATCTTCAGACGAAGGAGGAAAAAGTATGTATACTGGTTCAATTGACCGTGCCGACTGGCACTATGAAAGCACCGAAGAAGAATACCGCAAAAATCATTCCATTACAGGAGAATTATCTCCTGAACAGATCAATGAGATCTGGCTGCTGGCAGCCAATCATATAGGCCTGTTTGTGCAATGGATCATTGACAGAGGTTTTGAAGGTGAAGAATCTGATCCGGAAGGATGCAGACTCGTCCGGGAAAGAAAGATCACCGGCAGTGAATACCTGATGGAATACTGTGACGGCAAGCTATGGTGGGGAGATATCCGTGAGGATCTGTATCCTTTTGTGAAAGAATATTATTACGATGATACAGCCACGTATCTGACCGACTATGTCAGCTGCTGTCTGGAAGAAGCCGATGCTGTGTATGCCGTGATCACTCCGGAAGAAAAATACAGCAGACTGAAAGACAGGATCGATCAGGTCTATGCAGATTACCTGAAAAAACAGTAGAAGAAACCGGAGGCTTTGCAATGTGCATTTTGCACATTGTTTTTTTTGTCCTTTGAAAAGAAAAGCCGGATCCTGCCATCAGGTTCCGGTCTTGCAAGGGGATTTCTCATCGTTCGGATCACTGTCGATCCGTCTTCTTAATGAATGTCTGCGGCAATTTCAGCTGCCTCTTCCAGGCTGATGCCGGTTTCGGCAGAAACTGCGTAGCTGTATCCCTGATCTGTCCAGATCAGAAGATAACAGAGATTATCACTTCCTTTCACGGTAACTGTTTTACCGTCTGTTTCCAGTTCTTTTTCAAAGCTGTACTCATTGTAATCACCGCTGATGTCATCGCTGCCTTTCGCCTTGCGGACATACAGTACTGTCTGTCCGGACTTGTCCGCGTAGCTGACTTCCGTGATGACATTGGCAATGACATTGATCTCTGAAGCCTTCCAGTCCTGAATGATGTTCGGACAGTCAAGCGGGAAGCCTGTCACTTTCTCAGCTTCGGCAAGGTTCGGATATCCGGAAGCCGGATTGACAAGCTGGATATTGCCGGGCTGTCCTGAATCAGCGGGACGCAGGATGTTCGGCAGTAATACCGCCATCAGCACCACAGCCAGCGCGCCTGCCAGCATTCTCATATTCAGCCAGCTGAAGCCGGGTTTTTCTTTCGGAAGATATCCTTTCGGAGCAGCTTCTTCAATGAATCCGTCATCGATGTCATTGAGTGCTTTCAGTACTGTCTCTTTTTTCATATGCTGTACCCCTCCTCTGTGAGATGATCCTTCAGTTTTTCCCTGGTCCTCAGCAGCGTCATCTTGACATTGCTTTCACTCATGCCGTTTTCTTTCGCGATCTGTCTGACGGGGATCATGTACCAGTACCTCTGTACAAATATGATCCTTGCCTGTCTGTCACATTTTTTCAGAAATGCGTTGATGCTGTCAGTCAGCATTGACAGATCAAGCTGTTCTTCAACATCCGAGCTTCTGCCGACCACTTCCGCGATTTCATCCAGGCAGGCGTCAGCTTCCCGTCCGCCCCGTTTTTCCGCTGTCAGCTTTTCATACAGATTGATGGAAATATTGCGGCAGATCTTACCCAGATACGTGCTCAGTTTTTCCGGTCTGTTCGGCGGCAGAGAATTCCAGGTCTGCAGATAGGTGTCATTGACACTCTCCTCCGTATCTTCACGGTCATTCAGAATACTGTATGCGATCTTCCTGCAGTATTTTCCGTATTTCACATCTGTCTGTCTGATCGCGTCTTCATTTCTGTCCCAGTACAGCTCTACAATTTCAAAGTCTTCCATATCTCTGATTATACATCACTGCGCTGTGACAGTGCCTTTCCTCATCCGTTATCCGTTACAGATCCCGGTGGTTTCAGTTACTTGTTTACAATATCCAGAACACTCACGTTTCCAGACAGATCCTTGTAGATCGTAATGATCACTGTCTGCTTTTCAGCGCCGGGATATACGACCTGGCTTTCTGCCAGGAACTTATAGTTTGTTCCGCTGACGATCTGTGTCCCGATCAGTTCGACCGCTTTATAATCTACGCCGATCAGTTTGTCTGTTGCTTCATCGAAGATTTTCTGCATTTCAGGCGTGATCTCCTTCACTTCTGTTTCTGTCCATCCGCCCACGGTCTGCGGTTTCTCATTCCGTGCGGCGACTGCTGTTGTTGCGATCGTAAGCAACGCAACCATTGCGATCATTGCGATAATCATTTTTTTGATGTCTTTCATGTTATTTACCTCCGCGGCTTTTTCTGCCCTTCACTTTCATACACAGAGTTTCTCAGGGACAGGTCACAGATTTTTAAAAAAATTTCTGATGTTTCGTCATCGGCAGCGCAAAGAAGCCGGGCTGCAGCCCCTGCTCTGTGCGCAGATCCTTACATTCATGATATGAAACAATCAAAAAACCCCCGTTGATTCTTTCACTGCAGTTTTCTCAGACTGCACGCGAAATGATATTCGGGGGCTTTTTTCTGTGATCTGGTCATTTTCCGGACAGTTGTCCTATTGTTTCTTTTTTCTGAATACGTCTTTGATCCTGTTTCTTCTCCGGTGCTTCGGTTCTTCGCTGATCCGTTTTTCTATCAAAGTCAGTATTTCTTCTGTGCGAAACTCTGTATTGCCATCTGTCCGTGATACTTCGTCCTCAGTGATTTTTACTGTTGGCAGTATAAGTGTCGGTTCATTTTCAGTCTCTTCCGGCGACGGAAGCTGGTCGGGCTGGAAATCAGAATTCTTTGTCATAATACATCTCCTCCTGACGATTGAAACTGATCTCTTATACTATACTGCAAATCATTGCAGGACGGTTTTTAATGCTTCGCTCCGGATCTCCTTCTTACGGCATATTCACCGCAAAAAGGAATCTCTTCAGAAAGAACTGCAGTTACAGTTCGATCAGTTCATATTCTCTGACGCCCATGCCGAGACGATCCGCTACTTCGATCGTATATTCACCGTTTCTGGTTGTGACTCTTTCCATGAAGTGATCTCTTCCCGGATCTTTTGAAGCCTTCACGAAGTCCAGACATGCCTGATCGATGGCGACCGGATCAGTCGAGATCAGAATGCCGATATCCTTCAGGCACGGATCCTCGGCGATCGCGCAGCAGTCACAGTCAACGGACATATTGACCATCGCGTTGACAAAGACCATGTTTCCGTTGAAATGATCCGTCACTGCCGAAGCTGCTTCTGCCATGGACTCAAGGAACGCGTTCTGAGGCGGCAGATCATCCCATACGATCCCCTGGTCCGCAGCACTGCGGTATTTGCCGGCGGAGTGGATGTTTACCTTGCCTGCACAGGAGGCGCAGCCGATCGACAGCTGCTTCAGTGCGCCGCCGAAGCCTCCCATCGGATGACCCTTGAAATGCGACAGAACAAGCATGGAATCATAGTTCAGAATATTCTTTCCCATGATGTCAGAAGCCAGATGTCTTTCATGCTGGCCGTAACGGTTGATCGGGAATTCAATGTCATCGCCTTCCGCGTCCATCAGATCAACATTGAAATAATCCGTCCAGCCATGTTTTTTGATCAGTCTGATATGTCTGTCAGTATAGTTTCTTTCACCTTCATACGCGGTGTTGCATTCCACGACAGTGCCGCCGACATGATCGATGACCGGCTTCCAGAACAGCGGCTTCAGAAAATTCTGATTTCCTGCTTCTCCTGAATGAACTTTAACAGCGACTCTGCCTGTCAGTTTCTTTCCGAGCTTTTCGTACAGCCTGATGATGTTTTCCGGTGTGATTTCTGTTGTGTAATAGATCTTTGAAACTGAGCCCATAACGAACCTCCTTCATTATTCATTTAAATGATCAGTGCACTGCTTCACACTCTGTACATTCAGTATACATGTTTAATATATTTCCTGCCAGCAATGCCGTGCAGTGTTTCTGATAATGGATACGCTCATTCAGACAGACGGTCTGGCTCCATAGTATCCTTCTGTCGTCCACTGACGTTTGGAACGGCTATTTGACGTATCTTCTTTCAGAAACTTCAATCCGTCTTTATATTCTCTGGGTCTTTCTCCTTTACAGGTTCGTCAAAAAACATGAAGATCTGTTCCTTTCAGTGATTAATCAACGATCTTTAATTTGACATCGCCCTTGCTGGTGCACTTGACAGAAACTGTCAGAACATCATCTGAATTCAGGAAACATTGTACGACACCATCCTTGACTTCTAAACGCATACATCCGGCTTCTTGCGGACGATTTTGACGACCCGCTCATCGTTGATCTGCATGTTGATACCGCCAGCCATGAGAAGGTTGAATGTTCCGCCGCGGCACAAAAAAGTGTTCTGTGAGAAAGGGGGATCACAGAACACTTCGTAAGGTTTATTCAGCTGCGTTTTCTTCCGCGACCATCTGACGTTCATACGCCTTGTAGAACGGATACCAGATGACTGCGTACAGGGCGAAGAAGACGACCCACCAGAGGATACCTCTCCAGTCCTGGCAGATCATGACAGTTGTGATCGGCGCCGGGAGAGACCCTGTCTGCAGAGATACTGCAGGAATGTTCAGCAGGTGCAGACGGAAGACGAACCAGAGCAGGACAGAACCGACAACGGAGTTGATCCACATCGGGATCATCATGATCGGGTTGAATACGATCGGAAGACCATACATGATCGGTTCACTGATATTGAAGATCGCCGGACCAACAGTCACTCTCGCGAACTGACGGAGTTTCCTGGACTTGGACTTTAACATCATAACGATCAGCGGCAGCGGAGAACCCTGTCCGCCCAGTGTCAGGAGACCGATGGTGAACATAACTTCATATGTAACGATGAACTGCGGTGCCAAGCCTGCTGCGGCTGCTTCAATGTTAGCAGCGATTGCTGCTGCGAAAACAGGTGTACGGACAGCACCCCAGACCCACGGAGAAACACCAAGGGTGAAGAAGAATGCCTGCAGGAAGGACAGCAGTACGAAGCCCGGGAAGGACTGCAGGAAGGAAGAGATCGGCGCGAACAGGTTCATGATGATCTGATAAACATCATTGCCGAGACCATAGGACAGGAAGTAGCCGAGGCATACGCTCAGGAAGACAGGGATCGTGTTGCGGATCCATTCCTGGATGAATACAGGAACTGTGTCATTGTCTTCAAGAATGTGCAGCTTGCCGATCAGATGGAATACGATGGCGACAGTCAGACCTGCTGCGATCGATACGAACATGCCGGTAGGACCGAAGCGTCCGAACTGGAATGTCGCTGTAGCGATGCCGTCCATTTCCGGCTTGATGAACATGATGAACATCAGGATACTGGTGATGCCAGCGATAATGGAATACTGCGGCATTTCGAGCTTTTCCATGATCTGGTGTCCGACATAGAACGCTGTGATCAGACCGAGCATGCGGAATGAGAAGATCAGAAGGAATGTGAGGTTCGGAAGTACGGTCGGGAAGAAGCCCTGGAATACACCGTAGATATATACGATGGAACCTGCGAGGATGAACGGAAGGACCTTGGTCATTGCGCTGGATACGCCGGCAATGTATGGTTTATTGAAGAATTTCTGTGCTTTGGGGGCCAGCGTATTCGTCAGCCAGTCAATAAATTTC
Organism: Solobacterium sp.; assembly: GCA_024680365.1. GTDB lineage: Bacteria > Bacillota_I > Bacilli_A > Erysipelotrichales > Erysipelotrichaceae > Bulleidia. The sequence continues at coordinate 5,626 of JAILCN010000184.1, read as the reverse complement.
TGCATTTTCTATCTCCTTATGTATGAATTACTCTGCGACAAGCCCGGTTGCGATCTCGATCAGCTTTGCCCCGTCGAGCATTCCGTATACATCCTTGGGAATGACAGCGACTTTGACATTGTGCGGTGCCGCGAGCTTTGTGAACTTGTCAAGCTCAACCGCGTAGTGCGGCGCGAGCATCAGGACATCGATCTGTGTGAGGTAATCGTTGACCTGGCTTTCAGACTTGGCGTCGATCTTGACATCAAGACCGGCTTTTTTTGCGGCTTTGCGGCAGCTCTGGGCGAGCATTCCGCTTGAGATACCTCCGCCGCAGCAGAGCAGAATACGAACTTTGGACATGTGTTTTTCCTCCTGTTTTTTGTTTACACTCACAGAATAGTGCTTCGGAAAAATTCCCTCCAATCAACATTTTCACAGGGGTGTGAAAATCTGAGCGGGAAATGCAGAGTGCAGAAATTTATACTATAAGCATAAGGAAGAAACGAATATGAGTCAAAAGAACGAACAACTGATCCGTATTTTGAAACAATCCGCTTCCCACCGGACGGGAAAAGAGCTTGCGGCTGAACTTGGCGTATCTGCGCGCACAGTCATTAATTATGTCAACCGAATCAATGAGCAGCGTTCAGAACCGCTGATCCTGTCAGACGGAGCGGGATATTACATCAACCGGAGCGCTTCTGAAGACGCAGATGAAACAGACGGCATTCCCCAGGACCGCACCCAGAGAATGTATTACCTGCTGCGGCTTCTGCTTCTGTCCGGAGAAGACGGCGTCAACGCGTTTGATCTGGCGGATGAGCTGGCTGTCAGCTATTCACTGATGAAAAAAGAGATCACCAGCTTCAACAGTTTTCTGGAACCGTACGGACTGCGCATCCGCTCCCGGAACAACATGATCACAGTGGACGGAAATGAGCTCAGCAAACGCAAGGCGGTCACAGCGATCGTACAGAAATATCAGGGCAATGTCGTATTGTCCATGGATATCCTGGAAGCCTGCTTCCCCGATGACATTCCGGAAAAGATCCTGGAGATCCTGCAGGAATACCTCGATGACCGCGATGTGTATATTAATGATTTCAGCCGTCTGAATATGATCCTGCATCTTTCCATTGTCGTCTCCCGTCTCAGCGGCGGTCATTCACTTGATGACAGTGAGATCAGCAGCGTACAGACCGGTAATGATCTGCCGGCAGAGATCCTGCGCAAAGTCGAAGATACATTTGACATCCGCATGAACAAGACTGAGGCGGAACAGATGGACGCGCTGATCCGCGCGCATATCCATCTCTCCGGAGGAAACGCCCAGGATGCGGAGGAAGAAGAGCTGCAGAGCTTCATGACTTCCGTCATGGAAGAAGTCAGAGACCTGTATTACCTGGATCTGACATCTCCGGCGTTCCTGATCCCCTTTACGCTTCATATCAAAAACCTGATGATCCGCCTGCGCGGCAACATCAACATTGACAATCCAGTCAAGGAAACATTCCGCAGCGCCCGTCCGTTCCTGTATGACATCGCGATGTACATCATGAACGCGGTATCCGCACATTACGGCATCCACACCGTGATCTCAGACAATGAATTCACGTTCCTTGTCATGCATCTGGCACTGGAGCTGGAACGTCAGAAACAGGATTCATCCAACGTCAGAGCGCTGCTTTGTTTCCCGAAATACATCGGCATCGAGCAGGAACTCAGAAACAAGATCTGTCTGCATTTTGAAGATCAGATCAATATTGTTGCCATGGTCCATACCGCCGGTGAGATCTTCCTGTATGACTATGACATTCTGATCTCATTTGTCAGGATCGATGTGCCGACAACAAAGAAACTGGTCTGCATCAGTCCGCTGATGACACAGAATGACTATTCCCTGCTCAGTGAAGCGATCACTGAGATCCAGCAGGAAAAACTGCTGCAGCACTTCCGCAACGTATTCCCGGTGTTCTTTTCAAAAGAAAACTTCAGGATCTCCAAAGGCTCTTATGACAAATATGAGATCATCCGCATCATCTGCGATAACCTGAAAACAAACGGATGTGTCAAAGAAGGCTTTGAGAAACTGGTCATTCAGAGAGAAGACGCGATCCCGACAGGCTACATCAACTTCGCGGTCCCGCACGCCGTCAGCCAGGATGTCATGAAACAGAACGTCTGCGTCATGATCTTCCCGGACGGTACAAAATGGGATGACAAGATCATCTACTGCGTCATGTTAATGGCAGTAGACCCGCAGGCTCTGGATGATTTCCAGGCAATGTACAACGCTCTTCTGCTGATCCTGATGGAATCCGACGGTGTCGAACAATTCCGCAAGGTCAAAACATTTGAAGAATTCCGCGACGTGATCCTCTCCTGCAAGATCAAACGCTGACTTCATATGGGTATGAAAAAAACGGAATGAAGACATTCCGCAGACAGAATAGATTATAAACGAAGGAAGGTAACAGATATGAATGAAAACAACCCACTGATCCAGGTATCCATGGAAATCATCCTCAATGCAGGAGATGCAAGAAACGCAGCGAATGCCGCGCTGGAAGACGCAAAGAAAGGCTGCTTTGATACAGCCGCAGAAAAAATCACTGAAGCAGAAGAAGCGATCCGCATGGCTCATCAGGCCCAGACGGATGTTCTGCAGGAAGAAATGGCAGGTACGCCGCATGAACTGTGCATCCTGTTCATCCACGCGCAGGATACATTGATGACGATCAAGTCTGAGCTGACACTGACAAAAGAACTGATTGAAATGTACAAGGTCGTATACAGCCTGAGAAAGGACGCGTAACATGTTCGAGGTCCGCAGCGGATTTCCGGAAAACTTCCTGTGGGGCGGCGCCAGCGCTGCCTGCCAGATGGAAGGCGCGTACAACGAAGACGGCAAAGGCATGACAGTATCTGACGTCCAGATGTATACAAAGAATCTGGACCGTACCAAAATGCGCAAAGAAGGCGGCGGTTCGCTGGCTGCGATACGTGAATATGCCGCTGATACAGAGAACTGTTATCCGAAGAGATGGGGTATCGATTTCTATCACAGATACAAAGAAGATATCGCCCTTCTCAAAGAACTGGGACTGCAGTGCTACCGCACCAGCATTGCCTGGGCACGCATTTTCCCGCACGGGGATGATGCAGAGCCCAATGAAGCAGGTCTGAAGTTCTACGACGATATGTTAAAAACGCTGAAAGAGGCAGGCATCGAGCCGATCATCACGATCTCGCACTATGAAATGCCTCTGGATCTCGTATTCAGATACGGCGGCTTTGCGAACAAAGAACTGATACAGATCTACATGCGCTACGCGAAGCTGGTCCTTTCCAGATACGCTTCGCTTGTAAAATACTGGATCCCGTTCAACCAGATCAACCTGTTCTATCCGTGCGGTTTCAAGTCCACCGGTGTCACGGAAGAACCCGGCGAAAACACCCTGGAGAAATACTATCAGGCTGTGCACAATCAGTTTGTCTGCTGTGCGCTGCTGAAAGAATACGCTGAGAGAGAACGCCTTCCGGTAAAGATCGGCACGATGGTATCCGACCGCATCCTGTACCCGTTCTCCTGTCATCCGGATGATATTCTCCTGACCCAGAAACGCAACCGCATGCAGTATTTCTTCCCTGACGTACAGCTGCAGGGAACCTATCCTGCCTATGCACTGCGCTACTTTGCCCGGAACGGCATTGACATCAAAGCAAGTGAAGAGGAACTGGAGATCATCCGCCGCAACACGATGGATTTCCTGGCCTTCAGCCATTATGCCACCCGCGTCATTAACCATAAAACATGCACGATGGATTCCAAGACCTTTGATCAGAATCCGTATCTTGAACCGACACCGTGGGAATGGCGCATGGACCCCAAAGGCTTCTATCACAGTATCAGCGAGTACACAGACCGCTATCACATGCCGCTGCTGATCGGTGAGAACGGCTTCGGCGCAATTGATACAGTCGAAGAAGACGGATCGATCCATGACGATTACCGGATCCGGTATTTCCATGACTACATCGCCTCGATGAAAGAAGCTGTCATGGACGGCGCTGACATCATCGCCTACTGCGCATGGTCGCCGATCGACATGATCTCTTCTTCCACATCAGAAATGACAAAGCGCTACGGTTTTGTCTACGTCGATCAGGATGATTTCGGAAACGGAACCGGACGGCGCATGAAAAAAGATTCCTTCAACTGGTATCAGAAAGTGATTGCGTCCAACGGCGAAGACCTTTCCATGGAGTAAGAATATGACAGTTTATTATCTTCCCAGCTGCAAGATCAAAGCTCTCCACCCTTCTTCCAGCATAGCCATTCAGGCATATCTGCAGAAAAAAGGCGTCGTTGTCACAGGCTGCTGCAGAGTTTCCCAGGATCTCTTTCAAGAAGGAGACATCGTTCTGAACAACTGCACATCCTGCGCCATCATCACCGAGGAATCATCCCCGCAGACACAGGGCATGTCGCTCTATGAATATCTTCTGCAGGACGAAACATTCCCCTGGCCTGATTTCCATGGTGAAGCGATCACCGTGCAGGACTGTTACCGGACAGTACACAAACCGCAGGTACAGAACGCGGTGCGTGAATGCCTGAAAAAGATGAACATGGTCCCGGTGGAGATCGAAGAAAACTTTGAAAAGACAAAATTCGACGGCGTTTACAAATACATGCCGATCTCCCAGAGCAATCTCACTCTTGCCCCGAAGTATTTCACAAAGATGAAGGAAGAGTATATTGAAGTTCTTCCTGCGGATCAGCAGAAGGAGATCATGAGTGAATGGGTAAAGCAGTACACGACGAAGAAAGTCTGTGTCTACTGCAATTCCTGTCTCAAGGGCGTACAGCTCGGCGGTGCAGACGGCGTCCACATCGTTGATCTGATTGCTTCAGATCTGAAAGGATAAGAAAAAAATATGAATAAAACAGAAATCATTTCAGCTAACGCTCCGTCCCCTGCCGGACCGTATTCTCAGGGCATCGCCGCAGGTGACTTCATCTTCGTTGCCGGACAGCGTCCCGCCGATCCCGTAACAGGCGCGATTCCCGAAGGCATCCAGGCTCAGACAGAACAGGTCATCAAAAACATCCAGGCGATCCTTGCGGAACACGGCTGCACGCTTGCGGATGTTGTCCGCTCCGGTGCGTATCTCAGTGATCTGGCAAACTTCAATGCTATGAATGAAGTCTACAGCCGGTACTTCCCGAAACCTTTCCCGGCAAGAACATGCATCGGCACATCTCTGCGCGGCATTCTGGTAGAGATCGATGTCATTGCCTATAAGCCTCAGAAATAAGCATTTTCAGACCAAAAAAGAGGACCAGCATGCATCATGCCGATCCTCTTTTATCTATGGCGGTACCCTATTGCCAAGCGACAAACAAGACATCAGTATTCATCAGATATCAACTACAGCTTAATTATATATTCATCGTTTTGATATAACAACGGGCTTCACATATGGCTTTTGTATACGATTTTACACATTGAACGGAATCTTTCTACCGATTATGCTGTTTTTTCTACATTCTTTTTTGATTCAGCGGCATGAGTATTCAGCTTTCTGTCATGAAAGAAAATTCATGACCAATGTTGTCATAACTTCCTTTTCTTCCGGT
>JAILCN010000182.1 GCA_024680365.1 Solobacterium sp. | reverse complement strand
CCAGGGGCGTCACAACAAACGAGTCCGTGCTGCAGGCGATGCGTCCCGGAATATCCAGCACAGCCGCATCTTCCATCTTGTTCAGCACATCGTTGCTGAAGTGCTTGCCAAATATATCTTTCATGAGCTGGGCAGAAGACTTGCCGCCGCTGCCGTGCGCCATTGTGATTTTCATTTCTTACCTCCGATTGACGGCTTTTACGCCGCCCGATTAGTGTTTATTCCTGTACCAGATTCCGCAGGATCCTTCGCTGGAAACCATGCATGGCCCGAATGGCGCCATCGGTGTACAGCTTCCTCCTGCAAACATCGGACACTGGTCAGGGTTGATTCTGCCGGTGATGACGTCGCCGCATCTGCAGCCTTCCGGAAGTTCCATATCCTCATCAAGTCCGCGGCTTCCGCCGTCATAGACCTCATACCCATCCTTCAGATAGAGTCCTGAACCATCGATAGGGCCAAGCCCCCTCCAGACAGCAGTTCCAGGTGCGAACACTTCTTCGATCGCCTGCAGCGCTTTCGGATTGCCATCCTCTTTTACAGCATTCGGGTACATGTTTTCTACACGTCCCTCTCCCGCCTCGATCTGCTTCACGATTCTGTAAATTGCTGCGAGAATGTGCTCCGCTTCAAAGCCAGAGACAACGAATGGTTTATGATAGTCCGACGCCAGCTGATCATATACATGGATTCCTGTGATGACACTGACATGTCCCGGACAGATGAATCCATCGATATCATTCTGATTCTCACAGATCCATTTCAATGCCGGTATTGCTGTCTTCAGCGCTGTTACAAGCCTGATGTTTTCAACACCCTGTCTGGCCGCCTCTTTGACCAGCAGGGCATAAGTTGGCGCTGTGGTTTCAAATCCTACTGCTGCAACAGCATAAGTGATTTCCGGATTTGCCTTCGCCTTTTCAATGGCTTCCAGCGGTGAGTACATGATGGTGATGTTTGCCTTCGCACCATCTTCTCCTGCCGCTTTATTCTCTGAAAGACTGCCTGCTGTCCCCGGCACTTTCATCATATCACCAAAAGTCAGCAGTTCGCAGTTTGGTGCCTTTGCATAGGCAACGCATTTGTCGATAAATGCGGTCGGCGTCACGCATACCGGACAGCCCGGACCCGATATCAGTTTGATCTTCGGCGAGATCAGATCCCGGATACCGTTCTTAAAAATTGCGGCAGTGTGAGTGCCGCAAACTTCCATCAGCTTAAGCTGTCTTCCGTCATAATTTTTGAGATACTCAATTACCTGTGTGATTTCCATCACGCCATCGCCTCCAGATCGGCAAAGAGATCGATGATCTCCTGAGCCTGTTCCTTCTCCATGACTTCAATGGCGCATCCTGCGTGCACCAGAACGTACTGGTCGATCTTAGGCTCCACCAGTCCGATATTTACGTTAACAAGGTTTCCGTTGAAGTCCACCTTGGCTGTACTTCCGTTTATTTCAGCGACTCTTCCGGGGATTGCAACGCACATAATCTACGCCTCCTCTTCCGGCAGCTTGCAGATGTCCACCCAGCCAATCGCGTTGGAATACTTGTATATTTCATCGCAGGTCAGCTCGATGGCGCTGTTGTCAGATCCGCAGGCAGGAAATACTGTTTCAAACCGTTTCAGCGTCTCGTCACAGTACACATCCACATCATCACGCTCTATTGCAAAGGCACAAACGCCTCCGATGGCGTGACCTGTGTATTCCAACACTTCGTCCGGTTTCAGCATCTTCGCTTTGAACCCGAACTGATCCTTGAACTTTCTGTTGTTGATTCTTCCATCACCTGCCATCTGCACGAGAATGGCACCTTCCCCATTTGGCTTGAGGAAAGACATGGTCTTGCAGATACGCGCGCCTTCTACGCCGACTGCTTCCGCTGCCAAATCAACGGTAGCGCTGGAAACATCAAACTCCATCACTCTGTCTTCCATTCCGAACTGACGGAAATATTCTCTTACTTTTTCGATTGCCATTTGTTACCTCCATACATAGCGCATTCTAACACTTTTCCGCAGGTTCGTAAAGGCAGACCTTCCGGTTGGCCGTTCAGCAAAAGAATAAAAAAAGACTGACGCAACAATAGAAGCGCGTCAGTCTTTCATTACTCATTGACCTGTTAGTTCTTCTTCTGGTTCAATTTTTCCAGCTCTTTTTCAAGTCTCTCTCTTTTGAGTTCATCTTGATCCGGAAGCATTTCCGCTTCTGACCATTCCTTGGTAAGTGACTCCCCAGCAATGTTAGCGGCTTCGGCCTTCTTTCTGTTGCTCTTCATCATGATGACGAGAGAAACAGCAATACCGCCCCACAGTCCGATGCATGCGATCAGCATCATTATGATTGCACTTGCGCTCATTGTGTTACCTCCTTCTTAGTCATCATATCCAGGAGCATCATCCGGCTTCTTGTAGAAGCTCGACTTGCCCTTTGCCATAGTCAAAACGAATGTGCCGATTACCA
>JAILCN010000044.1 GCA_024680365.1 Solobacterium sp. | reverse complement strand
CTTTAGAACGAATCAGGAAATATTTTCCAGATCTGATTATATGTTCCATGTTATTCCATGAAAGATAGCCGCGATCAGCTATGAATATAGTTTTGTCTTCAAGGAACCGCTCAGCCATTGTCCACATAGCTTTCTGTTCGTGCCAATGAGCTCTTCCTTGAATGACAAGATCCACATATCTGTTATTGAGAATGTCGTAAGCAGCGTTGATATGATACAGATTGTATGCTTTATTCTGATTTTTTTGGAGAGTATCCTTATCAAGCGGATCATAAGGGATATTCAGATCAGAACCATCCACTGCGATAAGGCGGTATCCTTTGTAGGTTTCATCACAAGGATATGCTTTGTTAAACAAATGCAGTAATTCTTCGAATGCCTCAGGAAGGATCTTTGCACGGGCCTGTACAAAAGCAGAAGCGGTTGCAGTATCGATGTCATAATCAAAATAATCCAACAATTCTTCTCTGATCGGACAGCCGGCCATAGAGAGGATAATCATAATAACGTCAGGAAATGTAAGTTTTCTTTTACGTGTGAAATCAGAATCAGTATCGGTTATAAGTTGATTGACAGCTTTCAGCGAGTCCAGGCGGGCGATCTTGTGTTTCAGTGTAAGAAACACTTTATCAGAGAATGTCCGTTTAGCCATGGTCAACATCCTCCAGAAGAGAGACTTTCGCAAACCTCAGAAGTAAAGAATCAGAACTGTGTTTCATCTTGGAAATACCTCCTGATTCTTACAGACAGCGCCGAACGAAGTGAGGCGCCCGATTTTGATTATTCTGTCAATACTTTCTGCAAAAAAGTTCAAAAAAAAAACACCCATACTGTTTTCAAGTATAGGTGTGTGCATCATTACTTCAGCACATGCTTAACTTAATGACGTTGCTCGCGGGAGGTCTTCAGTGTTTTTATGCTTCAGCTTCAGCAGGTTCTTCTGCAGGAGTTTCTTCCGCAGGTGCTTCTTCAGCAGATGCGCCTGTCGTTCTCCACATTTCACTGTAGCTCAGGAATGTGATCTCATCAGCATTGATCTTAGCCTGATTTCTCTGCTTCTTGACATTGCCTTCGTGTACGCTGTTCAGGATCGTTTTGTTGACCATGTACTGTACATAGAGGACCTTCTTCAGCAGGAACCAGTCGGTAACGTACTCATAGATCTTCGCACTTCTGTCTTCCAGAGAAGCCAGAACTTCCGGCGCTGCGCTCTTGAGCTCTTCAGCTGCTTCCAGAGCTGCCTTTTTCAGATCGTTGTAATTTGTAAAGCTTCCCTTATCGATCCCTCTCTGAATCGCGCCGGCTCTCTGGGTGAACAGAGCGTCAAATGCGGAGACGATGCTCTCTGCGCTGTCGCTGCAGATCGCTACGATATCATTTTTGCAGTCAATGAATTCACTGCCCGGTTCAGTCATGCAGTAATACAGACCTTTAGCCTTAATAAATCCATACTTGTTGTACGGAACCACAAGAAGCGCTTTCGCTTCGTTTTCTTTCTGCAGATAAACAATAAACGGATAGACAAGAGGCTTGCCGCTCAGTTTAAATACGTCCTTGTACCGGATGATCTGATTGCTGATAGCATCCTTATTGATCTCACTGCGAAGTCCGACAGCGATCTTTGCTTCAGGTTCTTTTGCCTGAATTGCTGTGAATGCTTCTTTCAGCACAGGGTCAAGGTCAGTTTCCAGTCCAAGAAAATCTTCGAGATAACCGTTAAAAACGCAGTCATCTCCATTCTTGCGGTTGTCGAGTTTTTCTTCAAGTAAAGCGGTGATCAGCATGTGTTTTCCTCCGATGAATCCAGATGATTCTTCATTCATCTGCAATACATTATATGCATACATGGTCAAAAATCAATGGAAATGATTAATGCTTTCATGAAAACAAATGTTGAAAAAACCCGCTATTTATGCGGGTTTTTCATAAATCTCGTATTCACGAAAGCATGAAATGGTTTACGAAGTGTCAAATTATTACAATATGCACATTCTATCATGTCATTTTTTCAGCCCCGGAAAAGAAAAAGAAGAATTTTTATAATTCTTCCTTTTTATAAAGATTTTTAATAATTTTCTTTCTTGATCTCGAAGAAGCTCTCTTTGTATCCGCACAGCGGGCAGATCTTCGGTGCTTTCTTGCCTGTTACGGTGAAGCCGCAGATCTCGCACTGCCATGTCACATCTTCATCTTTCGCGAAGACTTTGCCTTCTTTCAGATTGTTGAGAAGTGCCTGATATCTTTCTTCGTGTTCCTTCTCGATCTTTGCGACCATGTCCATCTGGGCAGCGATCCTTGTGAAGCCTTCTTCTCTGGCATCAGCAGCCATTCTGACATACATCTCTGTCCATTCGCCGTTCTCACCGTCGATGCCAGCCTGCAGATTGTCAGCTGTTGTCGGGATGTCGCCGCCGCAGAGTGCCTTGAACCAGATCTTTGCATGTTCCTGTTCGTTGCGGGCAGTCTCCAGGAAAATGTTTGCGATCTGCTCATAGCCTTCTTCACGTGCCTTTTCAGCGAAATATGTATATTTGTTGCGTGCCTGGCTCTCTCCTGCGAAAGCTTCCTGAAGATTTTTTTCTGTCTTTGTTCCTTTCAGTTCCATATTATCCTCCTTAAAACTGACTCATTTAGCTCTGAAATCATTAAATCACAGAACGCACCGTTCTTCAAATAAAAGGATCTGATGTTAGCGCCAGTGGATTTTGACCATTCCGCGCCAAACTATTTCCGCCATTTTAGGTCAACTCATTAAAGCCACACATATATATCCATATTATTTCGCTACTGCGCTATTCCACATTCATATGGACAATGAGCCTCTGATCCCCTGGACCCCTAAATATGAAAGTGATCGAAATGATAATGCCCTTTGGCAACACTATTTCAGAAGTGTACCAGGGGATCCACTCATTATCCATACGCTTTTGCGGCATATGCTCGTAGCTTATACTCAAGACTAATTGGCCATTTTGGATTGACTGATCACGGTCAAATTCAACTGGCGCAAAATGGTCACAATGTCTTGGCGTAAAATGGTTGATCTATCTTGGCGCTAACACTGATCTTTCTTGAGATTAAAGAGCGATATGATAAAATCTTCAATAGGAATAGCGCATTCCTCCCTTCTGTAAATGATTCTCTCTGACAGGACAATCATAGCAGAGGGGTTTTTAAATAATGGCAGAACATTGTACGGACTCAGAACGCTACAAAAAAAGTGTGCTGATTGCCATCAACACACGAAGTAGAATGGATTCAGAATCGTCAATACAGTATTATATTCTCCATCAACACCAACACACTAATTTAAAGCGCCATGAAAACAGGCGGGTGTCATAAAGACATCCGCCTTTTCATATTCCTGTTTTGAAAGAATCAGGCATTGATCTCGCCGGCTCTCTGCAGGGCAGTCCTGGCAGAGAGGGGACCGGCAATCTCATAGATCAGCGTCGCGCCGAGAATGACCGTCTGGATCTGCTGGCTGTATTCAGCAGGCAGCTGTTTGAGTACCATCGTTGCCATACCGATGGCAACGCCGGCCTGCGGCATCAGCGCCCAGCCGAGGTTGTTCTTAACGACAGCCGGCTGTTTTGAAAGTGTTCCGCCAAGCCAGGCACCGAGGAACTTGCCGCCAAAGCGGGCTAGCACATAGACGATGCCGACCATTCCGACCTTCGGCAGGGTGGAAAGATTCAGCGCAGCGCCGGAGATCACGAAGAACAGCATGAACAGCGGATAGGTCCAGTCATCAATGCAGCCAAGGATCCGCTCACTGTCCGTCCAGAGATTGACGTACAGCGCGCCGATTGCCATGCATACCAGCAGGCTTGAGAGTCCGAGCAGACCGGCAATGCCGACACCGGCCATGACCGCGGCGATACAGAGCGACATCCGGTTTGTATGCGAGCGGAACCAGCTGTGTGATAAGGCAAGAACAAAGCCGATGAGAGCACCGAGAAGCAATGCTTCCGCGATGCGCACTAACGGCATCAATACCGTTCCGCTGAAGCTGAAGGGTGTGTGGTTCACCATGCTCTGGGCAATGGAGACACAGACAGAATAGGCAATCAGTCCTGTCGCGTCATCGGCAGCCACCACCGGCAGCAGCATATCCGTCAGCGGTCCGGCAGCCTTGTACTGCCTGACAATCAGCAGTGTCGCGGCAGGGGCAGTGGAAGCTGAGAGGGCACCGAGCATGATGCAGATCACAGGATCAAAGCCCAGCAGCAGGGTGACGCACATCGTGCAGACCACCGCCATCACAGATTCACAGACAGTGATCAGAAGAGCAGGTTTTCCGATTGCCCGGATGCTTTCCAGCTTGAATTCATCACCGATGGAAAAGGCGATAAAGCCAAGCGCGCATTCGGTAATGACGCTGAAATCCGCCAGTGTCTGCGCATCCACAAGATGAAATACATACGGGCCGATCAGCACGCCGGCAATCAGATAGGCAGTAACGTTGGGCAGTTTCACAAGACGAGTCAGTCTGGTCAGAAGCAGACCTGCCAGCAACGCAAGTGAGATAGAGTACAAAGCATTCATCAGTTCTTCGCGACTCCTTCCCAGCGGGTGATCGGAAGCGTAAAGAGAATTCCGGTATTCGGCTTCTTCAGATCGCCGGAAACACCATGAATGATATCAATTGCCTCACTTACTTCCTCGTCCTTCAGCACAAGCAGGATCATCTTGTTTGTCTGACGGCCGGGATTGATAAATTTACGCAGACCGCCGACGATTGCCGGAGCGTCCACGCTGTCCTCATTGATCGCTTTCAGCATTCCTTCGCAGTCAACGATCGTTCCGCCGTGGAATCCCTTTGCGGCAAGCTTTGTCATGATCGGGTTCACGGTATCCTCATGATTTGTAATATGTATCAACAGCTGCATAAAGTATCATCTCCTTCTTTTTGATTCGCAGCAGTTTCATCTTAGTCTCTTTCTTTTGTTCCGCAAGTGAGGAAAACGCATTCATTCCCAAGTCTCATGATGATATTCATAAGATGATATATGCCTTATGCCTGTATAACAGACAGGATCCCTTTCAGCAGCCGTTTGTCAGCATCTGTGAAATGATTGCCAGGATTGCTTTCAAATATGCATTCCGTATTTCTTTGTGCCAGACGTACAACAGTCTCTGTTTTTTCCTTCACAGAAGCCATCACCGGATTCTTTGTCAGATGTTCTCTGTCACCCAGTGAGAAATAGGCTTTTCTGCAGCGCAGAGGATGCTCTTCCAGATATTCCGCAAAACCGGGATACCACATGGATCCCGATCCGCTGACGCAGGCATCGAAGAGATCCGTCTTCGTGCACGCGTATACCGCGAACAGTCCAGCCAGTGAATAGCCGGCGATGATCCGTCTGCGGCACGGGAATGCCGGCAGAAGTTCTTCCAGACAGCCGATCAGTTCATCCGCCTTTCCGGCAAAGCCTTCACCGCGTCTGAATACCGCATCGGCAGGCCACGGTGATAAGTATGTGTTCCAGTCAAAACCGGAAAAAACAGCCAGCGAACAGCCCGGAAGCTGTTTCAGAAAATCTGTATCTTCTTCTCCGATCACGACGACAAGATCATCTGATCCGGGGCTGTATTTCGTTATGAGATCTTCTTTTCTCATAACAGTTTAGGAAGTTCCTGATAGCCCATGGCTCTGAACTGATCTGCTTTCTCGCTGGATATCACTGCGCATACGGAAGCAGTTTCTGTTGTCTTCCGCAGGATCGCCGCAAAGGAACGCAGTTTCGCGGGCGTCATTGCCAGCACCTCTCTGCGCAGCGCAAGCAGGTCTTCATAGCCCAGTCCGCGGAAATACAGCGCATCTGAGCTCTTGATGCGTACCGGCGGAGCTGCCAGCTGATCCACAGATGACAGAGCGCCGATGATCAGGGAGTCGATCGAATCTTCATCGGTGATCTCTTCCAGGAAGTCCGGTGCCTGCGCGAATGCACGCAGTGCGTTGACAGGATCCGGATCACGGTAGGAATACGCGCCGACCAGACCGGATGAATTCACGCTGAAGCCGGTGCCGTAGGCGCCTCCCTTGACTCTGACTTCTGACCACAGATATTCAAATGTGAGGATGTGGCTCATCACCAGCATGCCTCTGTCATATTCTTCACCGAGCGCTTTCAGATTCGATACCATGCCGGTATAGGAAACACCGCCCGGGATCACAAGGAATTCTTTTCTCGCTGCCGGGATCGGATAATGTACGACTGCCCGGTTGGCGTCGAGAGGATTCAGACGTTCAATGATCTTTTTCACCATATCGTCATGATTGCCGGAAACGGAGACTGTCAGTCTTGCCGGGGAGAAGAGCACTTCCTGATACATTTCGCATTCTTCAACGAACTGATCCGCCATGCTCTCCCATTCATTTTCAAGTTTCTTGGTATACGCCGCGCTTTCATAGCCGCCGACATATTCACGGAATACATTTTCACTGCCGGCGCTGAGGGCTGCTCTGCGCATTGCAACTGCGTGTCCGCTGCTGATCAGCGTCTGCCGGAATCCTTCGTTGTCCTGTTTCAGCAGAGGATAGATCTTGTTTTTGTCAAAGACTGTTTCCTGCAGGACTTCCAGGATCAGATCCGCTGCCTTCATGGCGTTCTGTTTCAATACCGAGCAGGAAACGCACAGCACCGGAATGCAGCGCTGCGGATCGCGGCCGGGGCAGAAGGAATCCAGATAGACAGACAGATTTCCGGTATGCATCCGGATCTCTTTATTCAGCTGTTCCAGAGAATGTTTCGCAGTGGAAAGATTCAGGAACAGTTCACTGAAAAACGACAGAGACGGCAGATCATGTATCCTGATGCCGGCCAGGTTGAAGTACAGATTCAGATAGACGATGCCCGAGCTTTCTTCCGGATAGCGGAGCACCGGCACGCCCAGCAGAGTGTCTTCCTGCCATGGATAGAAGTCCGGTTCGCTGCTGACGTCTTTCAGTTCCAGCTTCGGCAGCGTCGCCAGCTCTTCTTCTGTATCTGAACCGGCCTGCCATTCATCCAGGATCCTGTTCTTTTCAATGTATTCATCAACTGCATCGCCCCAGGAAGCTTTCGCTTCTCTCAGACGTGTTCTTTCTTTTTCTGCCTTTTCTCTGCCCAGCGTCAGAGAAGGCACGACGATGACGGAAGACAGGGTGTCTTCTTCCAGCAGGAATTCCCGCAGAAGTTCTTCAAAGTAGCCTTCTTCCGCCTTTTTGCGCAGAATGTCAAACAGCGGGGAAACGCTCAGATTCTGGGCCGGATCACCGTCGTACAGCCAGGAATCCATTGCCCGCTGGGCATAGATCAGACCTGACGGTTCGTGCTTTTCACGATAGCGGAATTCAAAGATGTTCAGAGAGGCAAGGATCTGTTCGTGGTCCAGGCCTTCGCTGACCAGCTGACTGGCTGTTTCCCGCACTGCCGCCCGGATCGCATCATACTTTTCTTCGTCCGTGTTGCGCATTACCAAAGCTGCCCAGGGCTGCTGGATCCCGTCCATCAGTTCCAGTTCCACATCCTCGGCAAGATCTTTTTCAATAATATTCTTCTTTAAGGGAGAGTCATTGCTGGCAGTCAGCACGGAAGCCAGTACGCCCCATGCCATGTTCTTCAGCGGATCATCAAAGGATGAGATCACTTTGCCGAGACCGATCGCCGCATGTCCTTCGACCTTCTCATCTTCAGAGATCTCATGGAGTACCCTGCTTCTGACAGCAGGCACTTTTCTCTGCATGGGAATGTCAAATGACATTTCTTCCTTTTCGTATTTCGAAAGATATTCACCGTCAATAAAGGACAGGACATTCTCAATGTCCATGTCGCCGTCCAGGAAGATCCTGGCGTTGGACGGATGATAGAACTTTCTGTGCGTATCAAGGAAATCCTCATAGCTCAGATCAATGATGTGCTCCGGATCACCGCCGGAAACAAACCGGTAACAGTTGTCCGGAAAAAGAACTCTGTCAAATTCATCCAGCAGCGTCTCGTCGATCGAGGCAAATGCGCCTTTCATCTCATTGAGCACAACGCCTTTATACACAGGTTCTTCTTCCCTGTTTCTGATCTCATAGTGCCAGCCTTCCTGGGCAAAGATATTCGGATTCTGATAGATCATCGGATGGAATACCGCATCCAGATAGACCGACATCAGATTCATGAAGTCTTTTTCATTCTTGCTGGATACCGGATACATGGTCTTATCCGGATAGGTAAAGGCATTCAGAAATGTCTGCATCGACGATTTCAGAAGTTCCACAAACGGTTCTCTGACGGGATATTTCTGTGATCCGTTCAGAACGCTGTGTTCCAGCATATGGAATACTCCGGTGTCATTGTCCGGAATTGTCTTGAATGTAATTGTAAATGTTTTATTTTTCTCACTGCGCTTCATCCAGCACAGCTGTGTGCCTGTTTTCTGATGAATCATTTCATACAGGATCCCCCCGCAGTCTTCGATCGTCCGTTCCCTGACGATCTCAAACCCATGATTCATACTTCCAGTTGTCATCTGCATAGCTTTTCCTCCGCATGCCTATATATCATACTACAAAAAAGAAGGCGTTATGCCTTCTTCTGCATTGGTTCTGCATGACTCATGATTCTTACGAGGCCAGTTTTTTCAAGCTTCTGCAAGACCGCATAATCTTCTGCGGACATGTACTCATGAATCGTGGAAGAACCCTCCTCGTAATCAACGAGAAAAATTGATTCACTGGTTTTTCGCATGATTCACTTTACCCTTTCATTAATAATACCGGTGTACTTATACTATAGCACCGGTATCTCTTAAATGAAAGCTATTCACAGTATTTTCAGAAACATTTTCAACAATTCTTAATTATTCAGCCGGATCAGATGTATTGAAGGTGATCGTATAGACCTGTCCCTTCTGCGCTTCTTCGTCTTTGTTCACAGTGTACTGATCCTGTGTCTCCAGGATGAAGCTTGTTTTGTCTTTCGGTACGATCCATACCAGTGTCCCTGTCTTTTCTTCTCCCTCTTTCAGTTTGTATTCAGCGGGAAACTGATCTTCACTCAGCGCTGTGTCTGTATAGACGGTTGCCGGATAATCCCAGTTCTCATCGCCGGTCCCCCAGCGGATGATGAAATCTACGTCACCCATCGGTATGGTCTCGTCAGTTGTGTTTTTTACTGTCACGCCGGCAATGAGAAAATGATATCCCTCATCCATCGGCGTCATCTCATTCAGCTCGTCTGCCTTGCGCGCGTTCCTGACGGTGATGTCAAAGAACATCGTATGCAGCGTATCGCCCAGTGTACCTTCCGTCTTCGGTTCCTCGGAACAGCCGGCCAGCACCAGCAGGAATACTGCACAGATCAGGCTCAGGATCTTTTTCATCTTTCTTGTCCTCCTGTTAAGGATCATATTAATGATACCGAAAAACGCCGCAGGAAGCACGGAGAAAAAAATCCGTCTTATGCAGACGGATCATTGTAGATAAAGCCAAGTACAGATATTTCAGCTCTGCCAAGACTGATCTTGTCACCTTCGCGGATCTGTGCGCTTCCCAGGGAAGGCAGCTTGGTCCCGTTCAGATATGTGCCGTTATGTTCAGAAACATCTTCGATGAACACCTTGTTGTCAGCCAGAGCAAAACGGGCATGGCGGCGGCTGATCGCCGGTTCGGAGATCGTCAGATCACAGGTGCCGCTTTCTCTGCCGATCAGGCACGGCAGATGATCCACTGCGTATTCTGCTTCGCGGCTGCCGACTCTGACCAGGATCCTGACGCCGACAGGTGCCGGTCCGTCAACTTCAACCGGGACTTCCCGGACGAATTCCTGGATCACAGGTTCTTCCGGCACAGGGCTTTCCTCCGGCTGTACGGGAGGCTGTACAGGAACCACCATCGTCTGCTGGATCTGTTCTTCCTCTGCCGGTGCGCTCACCGGTTCCGGCTCAGCCGCAGGCTGAGGTGCCGGTTCAGGAGTGCCGTTCTTCGCAGCTTCACGGCGGCGCTTCATTTCTTTCTTGCTGACAGGGATGATCTCTTCTCCGTTTTCGTCAACGTAATAGATGTTGCGTCTGACCGCAAGGAACAGCACGGCAAGCATCAGCACTGCGCATACACCAGCAAGACCGAATATAATCAGTTTCATGATCTCCGGATCAGTTAGTAATTTACTCATAAGAAACCTCTCTTTGGTTTACCACAACATTCTACAACGAAACGCAGAAGATGGCTATATCGGTCTGTCTGCCCGGGATTCATTTCTGATCGTCTTGAAGACCAGATAATCCAGCACAGCGACAAACGCGCAGAATACCAGGAAAGAGTACTCCATATCAACCATCAGGCATCCGTCATAGAACGCATGCAGAAGCGCTGCGGCACAGAAGCCGGCACGCAGGTTCAGCTTTGACGCACCCTTGTCGCCCCTTTTGAAGAAGAGCCTTGCCCGGCTGTAGAACAGACCCATGTAGACCGCAAAACTCATATGCGCCGGAATGGTCAGGATCGCTCTCTGGATCATGACGTCCGCTGTCTTGTACTGCAGCACATAGAGAACATTCTCGATCGCCGCAAAGCCGAGTGACACAAACACCGCGTAGACGATGCCGTCAAACAGATAATTGAACGCCGGGTTCCGCCAGCTGATCTTTTTCAGGAACAGATATTTGGAGCCTTCTTCGATCACGCCGATCATGCAGGCTTCAAATATCGCGTACATATTATAGGGCCCCGAGTTGCCGAGCAGCGCGTATTCCAGATACTCGCTGGCATACTCCAGGATCACTGCGAGTGCCGCAGACATCACACCGCCCAGAAACAGTCTGATGAGCAGTTTTGACGGTTCTCTGTCTGCCTTGTCTTTCTGATAGATGTAGTACAGCAGAACAGCTGCCGGGCCGATCGCCGCCGCAAGATACAGCAGCGTTTCCGTATTGGATATAAACGGGAAACGGATCATTTAACAAGCCCCCTTCCACTCACTCTTTCCATGCACAAGATCATAGATCCTGTTCTTGGGAACACCGGTGCGCGCAGAAACATCCTTGATCGCTTCGCTGGTAGACATGCCTGCTTCGACGGATTCATTGACGAGGCGCAGGATATGGCTCATATCCACATCCTTGGAGTAATCGTCCCGGTTTCCTTCAATGATCACGACCATTTCACCCTTGATCGTGTCAGCGGCTTCGATCAGTTCTGACAGTGTGCCGCGCAGGAATTCCTCATGAACCTTCGTCATCTCTCTGGCCAGACATGCTCTTCTGTCGCCGAGCACCTCCAGACAGTTTTTCAGCATCTTTTCGATCCGGTGCGGCGCTTCATAGAAGATCAGCGTCATCGGATAGGGTCTGTATTCCTTCAGTTTCTTCAGGCAGTCATGCCGGGAAGCCGGCAGGAAGCCGGCAAAAAGGAACGGCTGGGCCGGCAGTCCGGAAGCGATCAGCGCATTGAGAACTGCTGAGCTTCCTGATACCGGAACGACATTGTAGCCTTCGCTCACCGCATCCATCACGACGCGCTGGCCGGGATCGCTGATCAGCGGATAGCCGGCATCGGAGATGAGCGCGACATTGTTTCCCTGCGACAGCAGATTGATGATGCCTTTCGAACTGGTATCCTCATTGAAGTTCTGATACGCGATCAGTCTTGCGGAAATGCCGAAATGCTTCAGCAGCTGACCGCTGTTGCGCGTATCTTCGCAGGCGATGACATCCGCGTGTTCCAGCACTTCGATTGCCCGCGGCGTCATTTCACTGAGGTTGCCGATCGGCGTCGCTACCAGGTACAGTGTCGGTCTTTCGTTTTCAAACGATTTCTGACGCTTCACTTGTTCTCCTCCTGTTCTTTCTTCTTCCGGCCGAATGTTCTGACTGTCACATTCTTCACTTCAGAAGAAGGCGTTTCCTGTCTGCGGGCATTGTGCTTCTGCGGACGGTTATTGTCCTGCCTTCTGTTATTCTGGCGGCTGTCGTCACGGCGGTCGCGCCTCGGCGCGTTCTCACGCTTTTCCGGACGCTTCTGCGGAGCAGGTTCCTTTACCCTGACCGTCGGCAGTTCCATGGATACATGGACCGGCTGATCCGGATTTTCTTTTCTCTGTGTTTTGTTGATGACCGTCTTCGGCTCATTTGTTTCTGCCCGCTTCGGCATGACAAAGCCTTTTCTGGAGATTGCCTTTTCACGCAGGTCCTTCAGGGTAATGAAGATCACCTGTTCATGGTTCTCCAGCTTCGCTTCCTCGTTCATGACATTCATCGCTGTAATGCGGTACACGCTGCCTTCGTATTCGACCTGGGATCCCATCTTGGGAAGTCCTTCAGTCAGTTCTTTATAATCATCGTCTTCATATTTCAGGCAGCACATCAGCTTGCCGCACATGCCGGAAAGTTTTTCGGTATTCAGTGCCAGCAGCTGGTTCTTGGCCATATTGATGGAGATGACGTCAAAACGGTTCTTGAATCTGCGGCAGCAGCATTCCATTCCGCACACGCCGATGCCGCCGACCATCTTGGCTTTGTCACGCTCGCCGATCTGCCGCAGCTCAATGCGGCAGTGCAGTCTTGCGCCGAGATGCTTCAGCAGCTCACGGAAGTCGACTCTCTGTTCGGCAAGGTAGATGAAAAGCACTTTGGAACGGTCGAGCGTATACTTGGCGCTGAGCAGGTTCATGTTCAGGCTGAGCGCTTCGATCTCTTCGGCACAGACGCGGAACGCTTCCGCTTCGTGCATGCCGTTGGCTTCATATGCCGCCAGATCCGCGCTTCCGGCGATCCGGATCACCGGCTTCTGCGGCATTGTCAGCTTGTATTTTTCAATGCTCATCGCATCCGCTTCCGCTTTTCCGAGTTCCAGTCCCTGAGCGGTCTCAACGACGACATAATCGCCTTTTTTCACAGTATCGTTCATGGCGCCGAATGAATACGGCTTCGCGGCGTCCCGGAACCGCACGGCAACAGAAAAGGGATAGCTGACAGCTTCTTCCTGTTCATTTGTTTCTTTATAGTCTGTGCTCACGGTTATATTCCTCCAGTCTGAAAAACGTCTGGGCCAGGACCAGGTTCAGATCAAGGAACCTGCTGACCTTGTCTCTCTGTTCACCGGCGATGATGATCCATCCCGCGTAATCGGCACCTTTGCCTTTCCGTGAAGCGACTTCTTCACAGTACCAGTCAGGTCCTTCGGGATCCTGCAGGATCACGTCATGGGCAAACAGAGAAAGCAGATCCAGAAATGCTCCGACAAGCGCAAGGTTGTCTTTTTTGGCAGCTTCTCTGGCGGCGGAACGGTTCCGCCATGAATATTCAAAGTCGACGAGCAGCTCATTTCTGCGCATTCCGTCGAGATTCAGATATTCTTTCAGCATGCCCACAGCATTCCGGTATATACCGCTCTCATACAGTTCCTGTATGGAACGGGGATCTTTGCATAGTTTGGAAAGGAAACGGGCGTCTTCTTCACCGATCCCGGCTTCCTGTGCTTTCTGCATCGCGTATTCACTGCTCAGAGGCAGGAACGGGATCAGGATGCAGCGGCTGATGATCGTCGGCAGAAGACGGTGGATGTTGTCAGTCGTCAGGATCGCAGTCACGCCGTCAGCCGGTTCTTCAAGAAACTTGAGGATGCTGTTCTGGGCAGACAGGCTCATCGTCTCAGCATTCTCCAGGACGCAGACCTTCCGGCCGCTTCCTTCTTCGACTGCCGTTTTGGCAAAGTCTGCCTGGATGGCATCTACGGTCTCCTTGGAGATCGGCGTCTTCTCTCCTTCGATCCAGCGCAGGTCGGCATACAGACCTTCCCTGACGCGCCGGCATGTATTGCATGTCTCGCATGCAAGTCTGTTTTCGCCGCAGAAAAGCGTCTGGGCAAGCAGAAGCGCCGCCTCATGTTTCAGAGTACCGGCCGGTCCGGTAAACAGATATGCTCCGGCGATCCGGTTTTCTTCAGCGGCTGTCTTCAGCGCCCGGTATACGATGGGCTGCTGTTCTTCCAGCAGTTCTTTAAGCATCCAGAAGCTCCTTCATGACGCGATAGGCATCTTCGATCACTTCTTCGGCAGGCTTGCCGGCATCGAGAATGATCATTCTGTCTCTGTATCTGCGGATCACTTCCTGATAGCCTGCGAAAACACGCTCATGGAAACGGCTGCTTTCCATATCCAGACGGTCCAGAACGTCTCTGCCTTTCCGGATCCTTTCCAGTCCGGTCTCCGCAGTCACGTTCAGGAAGATCGTTTTATCGGGCATGAATCCTTCGATCGCGAACATATTGATGTCATAGACAGCTTCGATGCCGATCTCTCTTCCGCATCCCTGATAGGCAAGGGAAGAATCCACGAACCTGTCGCTGATCACTGTGATGCCCTGCTCGATCGCAGGCAGCACGATCTCGATCAGATGCTGACGGCGGCTTGCCGCGTACAGCAGAGCTTCCGTTCTGGCATCCATATTTGTATTCGCAGGATCAAGAATGATCGATCTGATCTTTTCAGCGATCTCTGATCCTCCCGGTTCTCTTGTATAGCGCACGGAATAGCCTTCTTCTTCCAGCCGCTTTGTCACTGCTTTCGAAACAGTGGTCTTCCCGCTTCCGTCGGGTCCTTCAAATGTAATAAACAGTCCTTTTTCCATGTCATACATTATACATGAAAAAACTGTCAATTGCCTATTATCGCAGAATCGGGGATTTCTGATTCCTGACACATGAAAAAAGATACTGAAAACCTTTCGGAACTTGTTCAAGTTCCTTGAAAACAAATGGGTTTTTTCCTTGTGTTTGACACTATGCGATAGTATTATTGTTATGTATATGAATATGCTCTGCATATCATGGATACATAGAATAGGAGATTCATAAAAACAATGGCAACAGGCAAAGTTAAATGGTTCAACGCAGAAAAGGGTTATGGATTCATCACAACTGACGAGGGAAATGACGTATTCGTTCATTATTCCGCAATCAAAGTTGACGGATTCAAGACTCTGGATGAAGGTCAGGCTGTCTCCTTCGACATTACTGAAAGCGACCGCGGTCCTCAGGCGTCCAATGTTGTTAAGCTCTGATATTCAGCTTGATGCATGATTACAAAAGAACAGCCCTGCGGCTGTTCTTTTTGTTGTCTGCTTATGACTCGTGATACAGACTGACGATGTCGTTCAGGAAGAAACTGTGCGGATAATCCTTTGCACAGACAATATTGATCTCCCGTTTCATCGTCAGCTGATCGATCGGCAGAGCAGTCAGTCTGTTCTTAATGATATCGTCCTGACAGGCACTCTTTGCCAGCACTGAGACGCCATACCCGTGTCTGACAAGGTCCTTGATCGTCGCGATATTGTCGAGCTCGAGGATCGTATTGAACTGGGAGATATCCATATCGATTTCCTTCAGAGCTGTCCGGAACAGGTTGCCGGTCCCGGATTCAGGCAGACGCAGGATCAGTTTCTCAGGCATGATATCTTCAAGTGAGACAGACTGTCTGGAAGCCAGGGGATGATCCGGAGAAAGGATCAGAACAAAGCTGTCGGTATCCAGGTGTATCGTTTCCAGCTGATCGTCATTGACGGAACCGTCAATGATTGCCAGATCGACCTCATAGTTTTTCAGCTTCTGACGGATCCTGGACTGTGTCCCGGTGACGATCCGGATCAGGATCCTGCCGTTGTCCGCGGCATATTTTGCAAGGATCTCTGAGATCCTGTTGCTTTCAACGGTGTGCGTCATTCCGATCGTCAGTTCTCTGATGCCGCCGAGGCTTTCTGAGATCTCATATTTCAGATTGTTGTATAGTGCATTGATCGCTTTTGCCGCCGCAACTGCCTTCTCACCTTCTCTTGTCAGATTCAGACGGCTTCCCGTCCGGACAAACAGCTTTGTACCAAGTTCTTCTTCAAGCGCATGAATATGCTGGGAAACAGCAGGCTGGGTCAGATTGAGCGCCTTCGCTGCATGTGTGAAATTCCGGTCTTCAGCTACTTTCAGAAGTGTGTATAGTTTTGTGTCTAACATTCAGTTTTTCCTTTCTGGGAAGCTGGTGTCCGCATCAGACAGCGTCTGTAATGGATCATTTGATCACCGTCATGATTATCATAGGCAGATTCATTCAAAACAACAAATTATGCTTTTTTATGATACTCTAATACTCTTTTATCAGCCGGTAAAAAGCAAGATTTATTTGAACACGTTCATTTAAATTGCTGTAATTTGTTATACATTCTGCTGTATTTGTATATACGTCAGACCGGAAAAAACCCTCTTTTCACTTTTTGAACAGTTCATGTTCAAAATCTCTCAGAGGGCTTCTTTTTTAAATTTTTTCTGGATTCTTACTGCAGCGGTTCCTGATAATAGTTGCCGATAATTTTATCCACACTGCTGACTGTAATAAACGCCTTCGGATCTGTTTCCAGCACTGTTCTGACTACTTCAGCACGCTGGAACGCATTGATATTGATCAGCAGAAGATCATGTTCATGGTGGGAATATTCACCGGTGCATTTCAGCTTTGTGATGCCGTGCCGGCAGATCTTAAAGACTGCCTGGGAGATCTCTTCCGGATGATCTGTTACGATCTGCACGCTCTTCAGCTTGTAGCGCTGATGGAGACTGCTGACCAGTTCCTTTGAAACATACTGGAAGATGATCGAATACAGCGCCTGGTTCCAGCCGAAACACAGACCTGCAATGACAAGCACACAGGCGTTGAGGGCGAAGATATAATTCCATACCGGCATGTTCAGACGGGCAGACAGATCGATCGCGATAAAGTCCGTACCGCCGCTGCTGGCGTTGTGCTGCAGCGCAATGCCCACTGCGATGCCGTTGATGACACCGCCGAATACAGAGATCAATAACAGGTCACTGGTCAGAACAGGCACATGGATCACTGCCGTCAGCAGTGATGCTTCTGTATACCATAAAACAGAATACAGAACAAACTTGTGGCCGATGCGCTTCCAGACGATGATCGTCGTGATCAGATTCATCAGGAAATAGATCACGCTGAAAGAAATATTGATGTGAACATACCTGCCCAGTACCATTGAAAGCAGTCTTGATATACCTGCGTACCCGCCTGGAAACAGGTTGCCTGAGCTGACAAAGCTGTTCATTCCCAGAGAATAGATGAGAGCTGAAAGTGAGACCATAAAGATCCGTACAGCTTCCTGTATTTTTTTATTGTTCATAGCTGTCTGCTTCTTTCCGCCTGCTAAAAAAGCCGGATCATCACCCGGCTTTCATGTCAGATCATTTGTAGCTGTCGTAGTCGTATTTTGTATAGACCAGAGATACCTGTGTATGGTTCTGGATTGCATCGATCGCTGCCGCGATCATTTCTGCAACGGAAAGAACCGTGATCTTGGTCGTCTGTGCTTTCTTTTCTTCGCTCAGCGGGATCGTATCAGTGATGACCATTTCCTTGATCGCTGACTTCTCGATCTTTGCGATCGCGTCTTTGGAGAATACGCCGTGGGTGATTCCTGTGTAGATCTCGGTTGCTCCGTGATCTTTCAGGATCTGGCAGCCGGCAACCAGGGAACCTGCTGTATCGCAGATATCGTCGATGACGATGCAGATCTTGCCGTCAACATCACCGATGATGTTCTGTGCTTCGACCATGTTCGGCTTCGGTCTTCTCTTGTCGATGATCGCGATCGGTGCGTCGAGCATATCAGCCAGCTTTCTGGCTCTGACAACTCCGCCGTGGTCAGGCGATACGACAACGATATCGTCACTGTTGAAGTTCTTTGCCTTGAAATACTGTCCGATCATCGGAACAGCTGTCAGGTCATCGATCGGAATATCGAAGTAACCCTGGATCTGGGCAGCGTGCAGGTCGAATGTCAGAATGCGGTCTGCACCGGCAACCTGGAGAAGGTTTGCGACCAGTTTGGATGTGATCGGCTGGCGGGGCTTTGCCTTGCGGTCCTGGCGGGCATATCCGTAATACGGCATGATAATGTTGATCGATCCGGCACTTGCGCGCTTGCAGGCATCGATGCATACGAGCACTTCCATCAGGTGCTCAGTAACAGGCGTGCATGTAGACTGAACGATGAATACCGAACGTCCTCTGACAGATTCCTGCGGTTCAACCAGGATCTCACCGTCGGCAAAATGTTCGACTTTGATCTTTCCGAGCGGCAGATCAAGCAGGCGGCACACTTCCGCCGCAAGATCAGTGCTGGATGTGAGCGCAAATACTACAGTTTCCTTAACCATGTTTTTCCTCTTTCCATTTACTCTCTTCTTACGCGACTAGTTAAACACTAATTCATGTCATTCGTCAACCATTGTGCTGGATTATTTTACAAATTTACATTTTCCATAGGAAAGTGTGTACATATGCAAACCGCTCTGCAGGATCATTTCCTTCTCACAGACCATTCCCAGATGCATGTATTTCGCAGCTTTCACTTCGCTGTCGGTATCCAGAATACAGGCGATCCCATGTTTCTCCGCTTCCCGGAACGGTTCTTCCAGAAGTTTCCGCATGAATCCTTTTCCCTGATCTTCCTTTCGTACCGCAAGCAGCGGGACATCGATATAATCACGGTCATGCATGTGATCGAGCGTATAATCCTGCCATCCTCTCCGCAGCAGGACCATTTTCTGCATGGCACCGGATGATACCGTACGCATCATCCGGATCATCAGAAGGATCTCCCGGTACCACGGCACACCCTGCTTTTTATGATGGTATACGCAGTAGCCTTCCTGACCATCCGCAGCGTACAGCGCTCCGATCCGGATATATTCTTTCAGAGCAGCGCGGAAATATGCCTCTGCGTCGGGAACAGACATGCTGCGGCGGATGATGCCGTCTTCTGCGAGAAATGCTTCCGCGAATACGGCAGCGATCTCATTCAGACAGGCTTCCGAGGAATCTCCGATGCGGATCATTACGGTTTGACGACTTCGTTTTTCTCAGTTTTCCGGTCACGCATCCAGACACCCGGCATGATGACGGTGCCTTCCGCGATCTCTGTTTTGCCGAAGAGATATGTGTTCGGCCAGACGGTGACGTCGTGGGCAAACGTCACTTCCGGTCCGATCAGCGTATTCTCAGGATCGATGATCGTTACGCCGGCCTTCATCCATTCTGTGTTGATCCGTCTGCGCAGATACGCAGTCGCTCTTGCAAGCTCGACGTTGTCATTGACACCCTGCACTTCCAGCCAGTCTTCCGCTTTGACTGCCTTGACTGTTTTTCCGAGTCCCTTGAGGATCTCGACCAGATCGGTAATATAGTATTCCTTCTGAGCATTGTCGTTTTTCAGCAGCTTCAGGCCTTCAAACAGTGCTTCGTTGTTGAAGGCGTAGATGCCTGTATTGATCTCACGGACTGCTTTTTCTTCGTCGTTTGCGTCTTTGAATTCAACGATCTTTTCCACATTGCCCGCAGCGTTCCGGATCACGCGGCCGTAGGAAGCTGTATCTTCCGGCTCTGCCGTCAGCACTGCCATATCGGCGTCTTCCACTGCTTTGTAGAGCGCTTCATACGTGGAGCTTCTGACGCATGGGCAGTCTCCGTTGGCAACCAGCGTCAGGCCTTTCAGACCTTCCAGCATCTTTGCCTGCATGACGGCGTGTCCGGTGCCGAGCTGCGGCTCCTGCACGGCAAACTCGCACTGTCCCTGCAGGGCTTCTTCAACGAGTTCATGACGGTAGCCGACGATGGAAACGATCCGGTCAGCACCGGCATTCCTGACGTTGTTGACGATCAGTCCGGCCATCGGTTCATCCAGGATCTTATGCAGTACCTTGGGCAGTTCTGATTTCATTCTTGTGCCTTTTCCGGCAGCCATAATTACAGCAAATTTCATATTCTTCCTCCGTTCAGTATTCTTGTTCTTCTGACGAAATAATGTTCTTTTCTCATTTTCATCATCACCCGTTCTGTCAGCGCTGCATCTCTGGTCAGAGCGAACACGGTCGATCCGCTGCCGCTCATCAGCACGCCGTCAAAACCTTCTTCGATCAGGCGTTCCTTCACCGTGCGGATCTCTTTCACCAGGGTGATCGCCGCCGGTTCCAGGCTGTTGCCGAGGGAAGCGATGACTCTTTCGTAGTCGTTGTTTTCCAGAGCTGTCCGCATGGTGTCGACATCAGGGTGGGTATATTCGGTATGATCTGCAAGCTCAAACGCTTCTTTGGTAGACACGCCTTTCTGCGGCTTGACCAGCAGGATCTCAAACGGCGTCCGGCAGACGAACGGTTCCAGTCTGTCGCCGGTCCCCTGCACAAGCGAAGGCTTGTTGAAGATGCAGAAGGGAACATCCGAACCGACTTCCCTGCCGATCCCGATCAGTTCTTCCACAGTCGGACTGATCTTCAGCATCCGGCAGATCATCCGGATGGCAGCCGCCGCGTCAGCGCTTCCTCCTGCCAGACCTGCCCGGGTCGGAATGTGCTTGGTCAGATCACAGGCAAAGCCGCCTTCGAATCCGTACCGCTCCTGCATGACGCTGATCGCCTTGATCACGGTGTTCTTCTCATTCACAGGAAGAAAGCTTTTATTCAGGGAAATGGTCGTTTCCGGAGCCCGGTTCATCTCCAGCACATCATAGAAATCCAGCGGGACCATGATCATTTTCAGCTCATGGTAACCGTCATCTCTGCGTGAAGCAATGTCCAGGCAGAGATTGATCTTTGCGTATGCCCGTTCTTTCATCTCAGCACCTCGTATATTTTCTGCAGATCTTCCACCGCCAGCTCCTGAGCCCGTTTCGAAGGACTGATGCCGGCCTTTTCCAGAACAGACGCGGCTTTTTCCGCATTCTGCAGATATTCTTTCAGATTATTATAAACTGTCTTTCTGCGCTGTTTGAAACAGCCTCTGACCAGGGCGAAGAACGCCTGGATCTCTTCATTGGACTGTTCTGTCTCTTTGCGGACAAACTGGATGATCACGCTGTCTACATTCGGTGAGGGATTGAAGCTTCTCCCCGGCACTGTGAACAGTTTCTTTACAGTATACAGATACTGTCCTTCCACGCTTAATGCACTGTAGTCCGGTGAGCCGACCGGCGCAGCGAAGCGGTCGCCCACTTCTTTCTGGACCATGACGGTAACAGCGGAAATATAAGGACACTCAAAGATCCGGAACAGGATCTGGGATGTGATGTAATACGGCAGATTGGCACAGACGGATACCTTTCCGTACTGTTCTTTCAGCTGCTTTGCCTTGGCGTCCAGGTCTTCTTCCAGGAAGTCCGCCATGATGATCTCAACGTTGTCATAATCGGAAAGCACATCTTCCAGCACCGGGATCAGACGCGCATCGATCTCATATGCCGTCACATGCTTCGCGTATCTGGCGAGCATTTCCGTCAGACTGCCGATGCCCGGACCGATCTCGATCACTGCGCCTTCGCACTGCGACATCTGGGCGCATCTCTCCACGATCACCGGATCAACCAGAAAATTCTGCCCGAAGCCTTTCTTCGCGCGGATGCCGTACTGATCCAGTATTTCTTTTGTCCTTGACGGTACCGAGATATACTTTTTCATTCTGTTTCCAATACCTTTCGCAGTTCTTCTTTCGTGATCTGAAGACAGTTCAGCCGGCTGCGCATCGTTTTCGCGGTGCCGAAGCCGATATGCAGAAGTCTTCCGGCTTTGCGGCGCAGTTCAGCGCTGTTTTCCTGTCCGGTCAGTCCCAGTTCATACATATCCTGGGCAGTGATGGTTTCCTGCGGCCGTTCCGTGTATGTCACACAGTTGGCCAGCGCTTCTTTCAGGATGGCTTCTTCCGCGTGTTCAACGCCGACTTTTCTTTCTGTCCGCGCGTTTTCTTTCTGCACGAACGCGTTTTTACAGCCGCTGATCTCTTTGTTGATGAGATTCCGGATGCGGTTGCCGGGGGAATCCGGATCGGTAAACAGGATCACGCCGCGTGTTTCCTGCGCTTTCCGGATCTGTTCCAGTATTTCCCGGGAAATACCAGTGCCTGACGTTTCGATCGTATCGCAGTCAAAGTACTGTTTCAGACGCTGACTGTCATGTCTGCCTTCGACGACGATCAGTTCTTTGATGTACGGCTTCATTGTACCTCCAGGAAACGGTCCCAGTTGGCCGCGATCACATCTCTCATGTGTTCCTCACTGACGCCGCGCACTTCTGCCATTTTCCTGACGATCAGGGGAATATAGGACGGTTCGTTCCGCTTGCCGCGGTAAGGGACCGGAGCCATGTACGGACAGTCTGTTTCAGAAAGCAGATAGTTCTCATCGATGTCCGCACAGACTTCCACGGAATGTCTCGCGTTTTTGAATGTCAGCGCGCCGCCCAGGGCAATGTAATAGCCGAGTCTGATAAACTCTTTTGCCATTTCCTTCGTTGAGGAATAGCAGTGCAGCAGACCTCTGCCCCGGTGTTCTTTCATAATGTCAAACGTATCCTGGATCGCGTCGCGGCTGTGAACGAGAAACGGCTTGTGCAGCTCATTTGCCAGATCGATCTGCTTAATGAAGAATTCTCTCTGCAGCGCTCTGATGTCAGGATCTTTTTCCCAGTAGTAGTCCAGACCGATCTCTCCAATGCAGGTAACTGCGGGATCGGCGGCTGTTCTGCGGAAGATCTCCCAGTCTTCTTCCGTTACGTCTTTCACGTCTTCCGGAAAGATGCCGGCTGCGACCTGATATTTCAGAGGATCCCGGCGGGCAAATTCCAGAGCTCTCATGGTCTCTTCATGTGACAGGGTGATGATCATGATCCTGTCTACATGCGCTTCTTCCGTCCGCCTGATCACATCTTCCAGGTCTTCCGCGTATTCTTCCGCCATAATATGGGCGTGTGTATCTATATAATAAGTCATCGTTATTTTCCCAGGCAGAATCTGGAGAAGATCTCATCCAGCAGATCTTCCTTGCCTGCCTTTCCTGTGATTTCTTTGATCGCTGTCCATGCCTTTTCCAGATCGATCGTGATCAGATCCAGCTCCATGCCCTCTTTCAGAGCAGCCACAGCGTCCTGCATGGCACGTTCCGCCTGCCGGGCAAGGCCGATCTGGCGGTCGTTGTTGAGTGTATCGGTATTGGCGGAGATCAGCTGCTTCTCATAGCGCTTCATGATCTCCTTCTTCAGACTTTCAATGTCGCCGTTGACAGCGGAAATACTGACTGTTTCATCGACGCTGTTCAGATCGTTTTTGTTCCAGACGACGATCCGTTCTCTTCCCTCCGTGATCTGCAGAAGATATCTGTCTTCTTCCGTCATTTCCTGGGATGCGTCGAGCACCAGGATGACCAGCTGCGCCTTTTCCAGTGCCTTCAGAGAGCGTTCAATACCGATCTTTTCTACTGTATCTTCGCTCTCCCGGATGCCTGCTGTATCGATCAGATTCAGGGTGATGTCATGCAGACGGACAGTGCCTTCCACCAGGTCCCGCGTTGTTCCGGCAATGTCTGTAACAATGGCCTTGTCTTCTTCCAGCAAGGCGTTGAGCAGGGAGGATTTGCCGACGTTGGGCCGGCCAAGGATCACGGTGTCAATGCCTTCCCGGATCATCGACGCGTTCTCCGCAGCTTCAATGATCTCCCGGATCTGCACCAGCCACTTTTCCGCTGCAGGCAGCACTTCTTCTTCCGTCAGCTGACGGACATCATCATATTCCGGATAGTCGATGTTGACTTCGATATTAGCTATGATCTGAGTGAGTTCTTCTTCCAGCGGATCGATCAGTTTTCTGATGGAGCCTTTGACAGAATGGATCGCTGAGCGGGCATTGAGATCATCTCTGGCATTGACCAGGTCATTGATCGCTTCTGCCTGGGAAAGATCCATTTTGCCGGACAGAAACGCGCGTTCGGTAAATTCACCGGGACGGGCCATCCGGGCGCCTTCGCCGAGGATCAGCCGCAGCACCTTCCTGGTCAGGAACACACCGCCGTGACAGCCGATCTCCGCGACATCCTCACCGGTATAGGAACGGGGCGCGCGGAAAACGCTGACCAGCACGTCATCCGCAGGTTCTTCTCTGTCATAGATCGTACCGTGAACGATCGTGTATCCCGGCACTTCCGTGATATCTTTTTTCATCAGTCTTGAGACGATCTCCAGCGCTTCATCGCCTGAGATCCTGATCAGCGACACCGCTCCTTTTGCGTTTGCGGTCGCGATCGCTGCTATCGTATCTTTCGCCATATTGTTTTCCTTCTCCAATATGATACACGATTGCCTGTCCGGGTGCTAGAATTGCGGTATGGAATGCAAAGAAGAACTGCTAAAAGCACTGAGGGAACTGGAATATCTTCCCCTGCTTCCCGTTCAGGAAAAAGCGCTGCCTGTGATCACAGCTCATCACAGTCTTTTCCTGCAGGCGAAAACAGGATCCGGCAAAACAGCTGCCTATCTGATCCCGGTCATTGAAATGACAGAACCTCTGGAGTCAGAGATCCGCACGCTGATCATTGCCCCGACAAGAGAACTTGCCCTGCAGATCCATGCGGAAACAGACCGCCTTGCGGCATATGCCCGGATCCGGACAGCCTGTCTGATCGGCGGAGAAGAAGAGCGGAAACAGGTCAATTCATTGAAGAACTGTGCGATCGTGACCGGTACGCCTGGCAAACTGCGCGATCTGGCGGAACGCGGGATCCTGGATCTTTCCTCTCTGGAAAGAGTGATCTTTGATGAAGCGGATCAGATCCATTCCACCAACCAGACAGCTGACGTTGAAAAGCTCCTGACAATGATCCCAGAGGGACAGCGGATCTGTGTGTCCGCAACGCTGAATGACAGACTGAAGGCATATCTGCCGGAACAGTATGAAACGATCATTGAAGACAAAGGCTGGAACGATCAGATCCAGAGCTATTATCTGCTCTGCAGAGACCGCCGGAAAGCACTGTGGTCATTTCTGAAGCATACGGACATCAAGACTGCGATCGTGTTTGTCAGACACCGCAGCGAAGCAGGCGAACTGGCGTCATTGATGAAGAAGGACGGCATCCTGGCGTCAGCGTTCTCCGCGTTTTATGACGAGAAAACAAGGCGGAAGATCCTGGAACAGTTTAAAAAAGGGAGTATCCGCGTGCTCTGCGCAACGGACGCTGCCGCAAGAGGCCTGGATATCCGCGATGTATCGCATATCATTCACTATGATCTTCCGGAAGACATTGAAACTCTGATCCACCGGTCCGGCCGCAGCGGCCACCGGCAGGATGAAGGCATCAGTGTTACCCTGCTGGAAGAAGAAACGGAAAACCGCGTTGCCTTATATGTGCTTGATCACGGCAGACCATGGCCTGTATCTGAGGAACATTGCTTTGATCTCAGTACGCCGCTTGCGAAGAAGCAGGAAGCCGCGGTTTCTGTCCGCACGATCCGGATCAATGCCGGAAAGAAAGACAGGATCCGGCCGAAGGATATTGCCGGAGCCCTGTCTTCCATCATGCCGTTCTCAGCCATCGGAGTCATTGAGATCCAGGAAACATATTCATCTGTCACGATCCTTGATCCTGACGTCACGCTTCCGGAATTCATCTCCGTCAAGGGTAAAAACAGAAGAATTTTCCGCTAAAAAAGACAGTGCGCTGCACTGCCTTTTCCGTAACACGAATTAGTATTCAAGATTCTTTCCGGTCTCAGGATCGAACAGATGGATCGCGTTCGGAGCCAGAGTGAATTCGACTTTCGAACCGATATCGAATGTCGCATTTTCCAGATCGAGTGTCGGAACGATGATGATGCAGTCTCTTCCGTATGCATTCAGATGCAGATGTACGGAGGAACCCATCATTTCGCTGACTTCGACAACGCCTTCCATCATTGCGCCGTCAACATGATCCAGGGAGATGTGCTCAGGTCTTGCGCCGACAGATACAGGTCTCGGCTCGATGTTCTTCGCAGCCAGTCTTGCCTGCTTGTCTTCGGACAGGAGGATCTTGGCTCCCATCACGTCAACATAGTACTTGCCGTTTTCCTTGAGCAGTTCGCCGCCGAACATGTTCATGCGGGGCATGCCGATGAAGCCTGCAACGAATGTGTTGACAGGTGCATTGAAGACTTCCTGCGGTGTTCCGATCTGCTGGACTTCGCCGTCCTTCATGATGACGATCCTGTCACCAAGTGTCATGGCTTCTGTCTGGTCGTGTGTGACGTAGATGAATGTCGTGTTGATCCTCTGTCTCAGCTTGATGATCTCTGCTCTCATCTGGTTACGCAGTTTTGCGTCCAGGTTGGAAAGCGGCTCGTCCATCATGAAGGACGGCGAAGTCCAGCAGATCGGAACACCGCAGGAAGTCTTCAATGCACCGATCAACACATTCGTTGCAGGCTTCATCGGCATGCCCCGCATGAACATGTTCGGCGGCGAGCTGCTCAAGGAAAACGGCAAGTACTATGTTGACGCGATGGGAGCCAAGATCCTCCTGTCCGAAGACAAGCAGGCAAGACTGGCTGCGAACAAGATCGAGCCGAGACCTGTTACAGTAGGTACAAGACCTGAGCACATCTCCCTGGATCATGTTGACGGCGGAATGCTGGAAGGCATCGTCGAAGTCAGTGAAATGATGGGTTCCTCCGTACACCTGCACCTGAATGCATACGGAAGAGACTGCATCATCATCGTTCCGACACTCGATCTTGCTAACGCAACATTCGATATCGGTTCGAAAGTTGAATTCACTCTGGCTCCGAATGCGATCCACCTGTTCGATCCTGAGACCGGAAAGAATCTTGAATACTAATTCGTGTTACGGAAAAGGCAGTGTGCTGAGCACTGTCTTTTTTATTTTCTGCGGCTGTCTGCTGTATCCTGATGGACAGTCTGCGTATTCCCTGCAATGATATTGTCAGAATGAGGTACTGATCATGGAAGATAAAATCATTAAATATGGCATTCTTTCAACTGCTTCCATCGTTCCCCGTTTTGTAAAGGGAATGCGTCTGACTCCAAACGGCGAAGTGACCGCGATCGCTTCCCGCACAAAAGAAAAAGCAGAACAGGCTGGAAAATATCTTCAGATCCCGCTTGTCTTTGACGATTACCATGCCCTGCTCGAACATCCTGATATCGATGCAGTCTATGTACCGGTGATCAACAGCCTGCATTATCAGTACGCGAAAGACGCTCTGCTTGCTGGAAAACATGTGATCGTGGAAAAACCGTTTGTCCTGCACGCGTATGAAGCCGCGGAACTGTTTGCACTGGCGCAGGAGCGTTCTCTGTTTATCACCGAAGCCATCAAAACGCCTTTCCTTCCCCTCTATCAGAAAGTCAAAGAACGGATTGATTCCGGAGAGTTCGGAGCGATCCGCTTCATGACGTTCCGCCAGTCTTATACCGGCGGTTCGTATATCGCCGGCTGGAACCGGCAGAAGGAATTCGGCGGCGGAGTACTGTACGGCAATGAGGCATATTTCTTCCGGATGGCGGAATACTTCGGCGGAAAGATCCTTTCCTGTACCGGTACAGCTTCTTTCCCGGGAAATGAAGCGGAAGATCAGTGCAGCCTCAGCGTCTCACTGGAAAACGGCAGCCTGGCTTCCCTCGCAGTTTCCACCCGGGTCCTGTTTGAAAACGGTCTGACCATCTATCTGGACAAAGCTGTGATCGAGATCCCGGATTACTGGAAAGCCTCCCGGGCTGTGATCCGGCCGCAGAACAAAGAAGAACAGATCATTCGCTGTCCTTCTGAATACGAACTGCAGTATGAACTGAAACATTACAATACATGCATTCTGGAAGGAAGAAACTGCAGTCCTGTCAATACACCGGATATGACGATCCGCTATATCCGGATCTGTGAACTGCTGTATCAAAGCTTTGAAAACGGAGGCCAGGTATGAAACAGTTTGAAAACAAAGTCGCTGTTGTCACCGGCGGCGCGCAGGGGATCGGAAAATGCATCGCGGAGGAATTCAGAAAAGAAGGTGCTGCAGTCGAGATCATAGATATCCAGGAAGGAGACTGGTTTGCCGGTGATCTTTCTGATCCCAAGACAATTGAAGCATTCGTTTCGTATGTCGTTGGAAAACACGGGCATGTCGATTATCTGGTCAACAATGCGCTGCCCCGGATGAAGGGAATCAATGACTGTTCTTACGAAGAATTCATGAATGCACTGGCAGTGGGGGTCGGCGCGCCGTTCTATCTCGCGAAGCTGTTTCTTCCGTATTTCTCTGAAGGCGCTTCGATCGTTAACATCTCTTCTTCCCGTGACCGTATGAGTCAGCCGCAGACAGAAAGCTATACCGCTGCCAAAGGCGGCATTTCCGCTCTGACGCATGCCCTGGCTGTCTCCCTCGGACCGAAGGTGAGAGTCAATTCCATCTCACCGGGCTGGATCGACACACAATTTACCGTATATGAGGGACCGGATGCCCTGCAGCAGCCAGCCGGCAGAGTCGGCGATCCTCTCGATATCGCAAATCTTGTTCTGTATCTGTGCTCAGAAAAAGCCGGTTTCATCACCGGTGAAAACATCTGTGTTGACGGAGGCATGACAAAGCTGATGATCTACCATGGTGACCATGGATGGAATCTCTCAGAATGATTTTTTCAGTCTGAATTTATGTTAGAATGTGGAAAAGAGACAACAGCCATCACCTGATACAGCATACAGATCCCCAATCCGAAAAACCGAAAGGAGAATTTTCAATGAACCCGCAGGAAATTTTTGAATCCTTCTACAGCTGGATCCTGGAACAGACTGACCCAGCTTATGCCATCGAGAAAAACGGAGACGATGAGATCGATCTGGTAACTGAAAACGCGACAGCGCACATCCAGTTCTATCATCTCGAATATGAAGTCGTAGCCTTTACCATCGACAGTCCGAAATCAGAAGAACCTCTGTTCTTCCTGCACTTTGAACTGCAGGATCTCGAACACGCCCAGAAACTGTTCCGGGAAATGGTACAGTCGCTGAAAAACGCAGCCTCTCAGGTCACGACGAAGATCCTGCTCAGCTGTACTTCCGGACTGACAACGTCCTTCTTTGCGGACAAGCTCAACACTGCCGCCAAAACACTCGGTCTGGATTATTCCTTCTCTGCCGTCAGCTACATGGATCTGTTTGATGCCGCTCTGGATCAGGATGTCATTCTGCTGGCGCCGCAGATCGGATACATGCTGAAAAAAGCGCAGGATGTTCTGAAAGACAAGACCATTCTGCAGATCCCAACAGATGTATTCGCTTCCTACAATGTCAACAAAATGCTTGATATCATCAAGGAAGAACTTGCCGCGAAAGAAAAAGCCCAGGAAGTCATTGAAGACATTCATGATCCGGAATGGGACAGCTCCATCATGATCCTCGCGATCGTCAGAACAAACGGCAAATATGTGATCCACTACCGCGGTGCTGACAACGAAGATCCGATGGAACGGGGTGTCGTCGTCAA
>JAILCN010000098.1 GCA_024680365.1 Solobacterium sp. | reverse complement strand
GCGGTGAGATCGGCCTGATCAAGCTGCTTTCCCTGGAAAAGCATAAGGACGGTGTCCGCCTGGAGATCGTCTCCGGCAGGCGGGCTGTGTCGTATATGGATACAGTGTTTGACCAGAACCGGCAGGTCTCTTTCCTGCTTTCCGCGCCTCTGAAAGAAACGTATCCGGCAGTGCAGCGTCTGAATGAAGCCAACGCGAAGCTGAAAAAACAGATGAACGAAACTCTGCAGAAGATCCTGAAGGAACGTCTGGAACAGGTCGAACCGGCCAGCGTGCTTTGCGATATCCTTCCGTATGCCGACCGGCTTTCCATGCGCACCTACTGCAACGATCTGCAGGCAAAGACAAACGGCGGCACAGCCGCGGTATTTGCCAGGGAAGACGATAAATGCAGCTATCTGATCATCTCCAAAGACCGCGACCTGAGACAGATCACAAAACCGCTGAACGAAGCATTGAACGGCAGGGGCGGCGGAAACCGCGAGATGATCCAGGGCAGCGTCAGCGCGGATGATGAGACGATTCTCCGGACAATATATTCTCTGCTTGGAAATGAGAGTGATTCATAGGATAATGAGTACAGAAGTATATTCTGCACACAATTTCATATGCTCAGCAAAGGAGGAAAACGTTTATGCTGCATAAAACACTGAAGCCGTTCCCGAAGGATTTCCTGTGGGGCGCAAGCACTTCCGCGTATCAGGTCGAAGGTGCGAATCTGGAAGACGGAAAGGGACCTTCCTGCCAGGATGTTAAAGAAGTACCGGCCGGAACATCACCGCTGGATGTCTGCGCAGACCAGTACCACAGATACAAGGAAGACATCGCCCTGATGGCGGAAATGGGCTTCAAAGTCTACAGATTCTCGATCTCCTGGTCCCGCATCATTCCCAAGGGAACCGGCGAAGTCAATCCGAAGGGCATTGAATACTACAACAACGTCATCAACGAATGTCTCAAATACAACATCATTCCGCTTGTCACAATGTTCCACTTTGACATGCCGGCAGCTCTGGATGAAAGAGGCAGCTGGTCGAATCCGGAATCCGTTGACTGGTTCCTGTATTTTGCGAAGGTCATGTATGAGAACTTCGGCGACAGAGTGAAATACTGGCTGACGATCAACGAACAGAACATGCTGACGCTGGTCGGACCGGTCATCGGCACGCTGCGTCTGCCGGAAGGCTGCACGAACGTCCTGAAAGAGACATACCAGCAGAACCACCACATGCTCGTTGCCCAGGCAAAGGCGATGGCGCTTTGCCATGAGATGCTGCCGGGCGCAAAGATCGGACCGGCACCGAACATCGCGCTGATCTATCCGAACTCCAACAAGCCGGAAGACACGATCGCTGCCCAGAACATGAACGCGATCCGCAACTGGCTGTATCTTGACATGGCTGTCTACGGCAAGTACAACAACCTTGTCTGGGCATACCTGGAAGAAAATGACGCTGTTCCGGAATTCCATGAAGGCGACGCGGAAGCTCTCCTCAACGGCCATCCCGACTTCATCGGCTTCAACTACTATTCCACCGGAACGGTCGAAGCAAGCGACGGCACGGAAGTTGCCGGCGGTGACCAGCAGAACTCCAGAGGCCTGCCGGGCATGGCGAGAAACGTCAAGAACCCGAACCTGATGAAGACAGAATTCGGCTGGGAGATCGACCCGATCGGCTTCCGCAACACGCTGCGTGAAGTATACAGCCGCTACAGACTGCCGATCGTCATCACAGAGAACGGCCTCGGCGCGTATGATACGCTGACGGAAGACGGCAAGGTCCACGACCCGTACAGGATCGCCTATCTGAGAGAACACATCAAGCAGATGCGTGAAGCGATCTCTGACGACGTCGAGATGATGGGCTACTGCCCGTGGTCCGCGATCGACCTGATCTCCACCCACGAAGGCATGAAGAAGCGCTACGGCTTCATCTATGTCGACCGTGATGAATTCGATCTGAAGACGCTGAACAGATTCAGAAAGGATTCCTTCTTCTGGTACAAGAAAGTCATCGCTTCCAACGGCGAAGACCTGAGCGATTTGTGATCCAGGAACACTGCTGCGGCAGTGTTTTTTCTTTTTGGAAGTGCGCAAATGTGTGATAATGAAGCTAAGAGGACAATGAAATGGCAAATAAAATCTATGCTGCGGCAGGTTCCTGGGACTGGGACGGGACCGATACAAAAAAGGGACTTACGCTTTGTGCTTTTGACGCGAGAACAGGCGGTCTCAAGCCGCTGGAAAATGTGATCCCCGGATCCAAGATCGGCTTTGCGCCGGTCAGAGGAAAGAACGGAGTACTGTATACCGTTGAAGAAACAAAGACATCGGACGGCAGGAAATACGGCGGCGGAGGCTATGTGATCGCCGCGAAAGTGACGGACAGGGGAAAGATCGAAATCATCAGCCGCATTCCTTCGCTGGGTGTCAATCCTTCCGGCTGTGCTCTCAGCCGGGATGGAAAATATCTGATCGCGGTGCACCATACTTCAACGAAGAATGTCGTCACAAAACTGGTCCGAAAAAAGGATGGGACCGTTGTGAACAAAGTGCTTCATGACGACGCTGCCATCGTTCTGTTCCGCCTGGAAGAAGACGGCAGGATCGGCAAAGCTGTCGATTATGCTGTACCGAAAGATGATCACGGAAAAACACCGCTTCTGCATTCTGTCTATGCAGTGCCGGATTCAGACCTGTTCATCATCTGTGACAAAGGTGAAGACAAGATCTATCTGTACGAGCTGGCAGATGAGAAGCTCATTCTCTGCGATACGGTGCGGACAGAAGACGGAACGAATCCCCGCTACGGTGTCTTCCATCCCGAACAGCCGGTCTTCTATGCGGTCAATGAAGCCCGCACACAGGTCGGCACATACCTGTATGATGCTGAAGAAAAATCACTGTTCCCGCAGGCTGTCACCGAGCTGACAGATGATCCGGTGATCGGCATGCCGAGCGACGTGATCATCACACCGGACGGAAAACATCTGTACGCGATCCTGCGCATGTGCGATCTGCTTGCCGAAATGGACATTAATGAGGAAGGAATTCCTGTTCTTGTGAAGAACACAGACTGCGGCGGAAAGAATGCCAGAGGCATGCAGATGGACAAAGCCGGCAGATACCTCTATATCTGCAATACCGAAAGCGACATCATCACCCAGTTTGCGATCCAGAAGAACGGCAGACTGAAGAAGAAAAAGGACATTCCTCTGGAGCGGGCAGCCAATCTGACCATCCTGGAATGAAACGGAGAAACTGAAATGAAAGAGATCTTTGCGACGCTTGGACCGGCCTGCCGGGAAAAAGATATCCTGAAGGAAATGTTCAAAAGAGGAATGGACGGCATGCGTCTGAACCTTTCGCATACCACGCTGAAAGAAAGCGCGGATCTTCTGAAGACATACCATCAGGCAGCGGCCGAAGCCGGAAAACAGGCAGAGCTGCTGATCGATCTGCAGGGACCGGAGCTGCGGACTGCGAAACCGGCAGGACCGGTGATCCTTGCGGAAGGGGAAAAAGCAGTTTTCACAGCAGCTGCAGGAAAGGAGATCGTGCTGCCGGAAACAGTCTTCAGTGCACTGGAAACAGGAGACATCCTGCTGATCGACGACGGCACGATCGAATGCCGCATTGAAACAAAAGAGGATAACATGGTCACCGGCGCGGTGCTGCGGGGCGGAACACTGAATGCCCGCAAGAGCGTGAAGGTGATCGGAAAGGACCTTGCCGGACCGCTGCTGACAGAAGAGGACATGGAAAACATCCGTCATATGAAGGAGTATGGCGTGACGGCAGTCATGCAGCCGTTTGTGACAGACGGCGCCCAGCTTTCGCAGCTGCGTCAGATCCTTGATAAAAACGACGGCAGGGAGGTGCGCATCTTTGCCAAGATCGAAAACCGCAGGGGGATCAGAGAACTCGCATCGATCACAGAGCACGCGGATATGATCGTGATCGCAAGAGGCGACCTCGGCAATGACATGCCGCTGTGGCAGCTGCCCAGAGCCCAGAAGGAAATTGAAGACGTTTGCCTGGCCAGAGGCGTTCCGTTTCTTGTCGTGACGCAGATGCTCGCTTCCATGATCCATTCACCGGTCCCGACCAGAGCGGAAGTGTCTGATATCTTCCGGGCAGTGACGGAAGGCGCCTCAGCTCTGATGGTGACCAACGAAACAGCGGTCGGCGAATATCCGGCAGAAGTGATCCGCTACCTGAAGAATACTTCCCTGAGTGCGGAAGAATACCTGAGAAAAAGAGGACTGTAAAATGAGAAAACGACTGATCTACAGATGCGACGACGTCGGCTATTCCGAAGCCTACGACCTTGGCGTTTTCCGGGTGCTGGAATCCGGCATCGGCTGCAGCGCTGACGTGATGCTGGACAGCGCGCATGTTGAAGAAGCATTGAAGAAACTGAAAAACATGCCGTGGATCTCAGTCGGCTGGCACCGGCATTTATGGGAGCGTCCGGTCCTGCCGGCATCGGAAGTACCGACGCTTGTGGATGAAGAAGGCAGATTCAAATGGCGCCACAGACACCCGGAACGGATGGCGGAAGCTTCCTATGAAGACGCATACAGAGAATTCAAAGCAGAAGCGAAGCTTTGCTTTGATATCCTGGGCAGATATCCTGATGTCGCTTCTTTCCGCGGCAAAGACATTCCGCTGGAACGTGCCTTTCAGGATGTGCTGGATGAATGCGGCATTGTGTACGGCTTCTACAGCTCCACCGGCTCTCCCCGTTTTCCTGCCGAGAAGTGCACGGATGAAAGATATGCTTCCCTGCATATCATCTCTGATATGAGTTCGATCTCCCAGTCCTACAAAATGGAAGACTGGGCATCGTATGATCCGCTCAAAGGCCTGCTGGATCCGGTATGGACAGAAGATGAGGAGATCTTCTTCTACGGCTGGCATCCGGGGTATCTGGATGATCATATCCTGGCGGAGAGTTCCTGCAGTGTTCACCGCGTGCGGGAACTGCAGTGCGCACTGTCTGATACGTACAGGAACTGGATCATAGACAACGGGATCGAACTGATCAATTTCCGGGATGCTCTGTACGGAACAAATGAATTCCAGGATCATCTGCGGGACATCGGCAGCGATCTCTGGATCGGCAGAAAATAAAAAAGCTGCACTGTGGCAGCTCTTATCTGTAATCATAGCCGCTCGGTTCGCAGAGCGGTTTTTCCAGCAGTTCCGGATGGGCGCAGATATGTTTGATCAGCTTGAGGCTTCTTGCGAAATAGAAGCCGTCACCGATCCTTTCATCCAGGGTGGCGCCGATGTCAAGGACATCGCGGATTTCTTTGTGTCCGTCTTCCATCAGGACCTCTTCCTTGTGCACGGTTCCGATCGTCACCATGATCGAATTGGTTCCGTAGTTGTTCAGGTGGTGATACACAGCGGGAGCTTTGATCGAACCAAGATTGGCAACCAGGATCGTCGAATAGTTCGGGTCACCGGCAGTAATGAATTCCGGATTGAGTCCCCAGAAATCCAGATAGCGGATGAACCGTACGCTTGCCGCAAGCAGAGGACGGGGGAGAGCTGCGAATTTGTCCAGCAGTTCATCTACACCGCCGGTCGCGTGTTCGCTTTTGCGTACCTCTGATACATCACCGATGATCTTCGCCGAGATCTCGTTGACCGTATCAGTGTCCTTTGGGACCATGAACATCAGAGCTTCTTCAGCACCGTCCGCAAATTTCCTCTTGGCAACGAATGACAGACTGATCTCATTCCGTTCATAGATCCGGTATCCCTGGATAAAACGGTTCAGGTTAGGACGTTCACGGACCATTCGGGCAAGGGCAGTGATCACGCAGTGGAAGATCTTTACTTTGTTGTCTGTTCTGCCTTCGTTCTTTTTTTCAAGATATTTCATGAGCTCAGTGACATCGATGGTGTCATTGAGATAAACTTCTGCATCGGTACGTTTCGGAAGCAGTGCCGTCATGACTGTCTGCAGTCCAGGCATTCTGACTCTTCTGCCGTCTCTTCTGTCGCCCCATTTTTTTCTCTGTGTCATAAGTCTTCCGTCCTTTCTGTTTTCAGAAATGTCATTGCCCGGCAGGGGATCCCGTACCGGCTGCTGAGCAGCTCTTCAAACGAAGCTGTTTCGACGGTACCGCTCATCGGCGGGAAGGCGTCGTCATGGTGATCCAGCAGAACCGTCTTTGGTTTCAGCCGGCGGATGATCTTTTCACCGAAAGAATCGATATCACTTCTTCCCTGGAAAGGCAGGATCAGAAGATCCGCTCCTTCCGGATAGTCTTCATCCAGCAGATTCATGCTGCCCATGAGCTGG
The DNA here is from genome assembly GCA_024680365.1 of Solobacterium sp. Lineage (GTDB taxonomy): Bacteria > Bacillota_I > Bacilli_A > Erysipelotrichales > Erysipelotrichaceae > Bulleidia. The sequence continues at coordinate 2,262 of JAILCN010000098.1, read as the reverse complement.
ATCCGTTTTCCGTCTGCTTCGATGTCATACAGCAGGATCTCTTCATTTTCCGGATATGCCTTGTTCAGCTTGAGAAGGGCAAACATCTGTCCTGCCAGCTTAGCGTTATTGAGACTTGTGAGCTTTGCAACGATCAGATCCCGGTCAAACTTGCAGTGTTTTGAAGGCAGGCAGGTGATCTTCATGCCGCTGAAGGAAAGTACATCATGCGGGCTGATCACATGGATCATGTCTTCCGGATAGCCGTCTTTGATCAGTGAGGCTGCCGGCGTCTTTGTGCAGTAAACCGGAACCGGATGATCCCGGTAAATGCGGGGGATATGGTAAATGTGGTCGAAGTGTCCATGGGTGACCAGGACAGCGTCCGCGCTCCGGAAAGCCTTCATCTTTTCCGCTGCGTCCGTATAGGGGATCCCCAGAAACGGATCGACGGCAAGTTTGAAGCTGTCATTTTCCAGAAGCAGCGAAGCAGTTTTCAGCCATGTTATGCGCATTTTGCTTCTTCCTCTTCTTCGAGCTTGTGGAACGCGACTTTGCCGACAAGCGTCAGCGGCAGTTCGTCACGGAACTCGATCTCTTTCGGAATGGCGTAGGAAGCCACCATTTCCTTCAGCTGTGTCAGGATCGCTTTTTTCTTTTCTTCTGACTTCTCAGCAGGATCTTTCAGAACGATGAACGCCTTGACACGCTGCCCGCGTCTGCTGTCTTTGACACCGATCACGCAGCAGCGGTCAACGCCTGCACAGCGCAGGATGGAATTTTCCAGCGGATCGGGATAAACGTTATAGCCGTTGGTGACGATCATTCTCTTGATGCGCTGATGGAAATAGACAAAGCCGTCTTCGTCCATGTGTCCGAGGTCGCCTGTATACAGCCAGATATCACCGTCACTCCGGCGTCTGAGCGCCAGGGCAGTCTCTTCCGGATGGTTCAGATAGCCGAGCATCAGCGTCGGTCCCTTCAGGACGATCTCGCCTTCTTCACCAGGCGCGCAAGGTTCATCCGTTCCCGGTCTGACGATCGCGTATTCCGTATCGGGGAAGGGCAGTCCGATCGAAGATTCCCGGTAGTCATCTTTCGGTGTCAGACAGGACGCTGTAACGCATTCGGTCAGACCATAGCCTTCTCTGACCTGGATCGTTGCGTTATGCTCTTTCAGGAAGTCATCAATTCTCTTCTTCAGTTCCACCTGCAATGAATCACCGCCGCAGAACATTCCCTGCATGAAGGACAGATCAACATTCTTCAGACCGTCCGCATGAAGCAGGGCGTCGAAGATCGTCGGAACGCCGGCAATGAAGTTCGGCTTTTTCTTCCGGATCATGTCTGCGTAAGTTTTGATATTAAAAGAAGGCATCAGGATGCAGCAGGCGCCGTGCACCAGGATCGTATGGATGTTGATGCCAAGTCCGAAGCCGTGGAACATCGGCATGCAGCTGAGCATGGTCAGTCCCGGTTCCAGCTGTACCTGGATGAATTCTTTTGCCTGCATGGCAAGCGCGTTGAAGTTCAGGTCACTCAGACAGACGCCTTTCGGCAGTCCGGTCGTTCCGCCGCTGTAGAGGATGACAGATGTTCTCTTCTCTTCAAATTCCACGTGAGGCAGCTGCACTTCCGGCGCTTCTTTCAGATATCTGCTCCAGAGAATGTCATCGTTCTGAGGATATTTCAGATACGGTCTGCCGGCCTTCAGAATGTAGGCGGCCTTCAGATGAACAGGAAGCTCATCCTGAATCCGCAGACAGATGACCGTGACATCTTCGTCGGCTGCGTCTGCCGCGGCACGGACTTTTTCATAGAACATGTCCGGCGTGATGATCCATCTGCTTTTTGGCTGGTTCAGATAGTAAATGATTTCCTCCTTTGCGGACTGAGGGTGAATCATGTTCGCGATGGCTCCGATCCGGTCTAAAGCATAAAAAATGTCTACTGCCTGGGGAATGTTCGGCAAGCAGACTGTGACCGCGTCACCGGGTTTTACACCAAGTGAGACCAGTGCCATCGCAGCTCTGTTGATGCGTCTGTGAAACTGTTCGTACGTTGTTTTTCTGCCGTAGAAATCGTAGGCAGTGTAATCAGGATACTGAGAAGCGATCTTTGCGATCATCTGATACATTGTCAGACGGGGATACTCAAGATGCCTTCTCCAGGTCCCTGTATATTTTTTGTTTTCCATAAGGGGATTTTATCACAAATCATATAGTTAAGGCCCACAAACTGGTGCAAATGCACAAAATCATACGGCTCTTTGTGTTTCCTGGT
>JAILCN010000028.1 GCA_024680365.1 Solobacterium sp. | reverse complement strand
GTCTTGGTGCCTTCCCTGACCCGCTTCATCTTGTTCGCGCCGATGTTCTGGGAAACGAACGTCGTCGCCGCCAGGGCCATACTGTTCATCGGCAGCATGATAAACATGTCGATCTTGTTGTAGCAGCTCCAGCCAGCCATGACGCCGGAACCGAAGAAGTTGATATAGGACTGTACGAAGATGTTGGAGAACGCAGTGATCACCGACTGAATGGCAGCCGGAAGACCAACTGAGAACACGTTCTTCAGCACGCCGAAGTCAATATGCATATCGCTCCATGTAAAGCGGTAGATATCTTTTGTCTTAGTCAGCAGATACAGGATCAGCAGCGCTGAGATCATCTGCGCGACGACTGTTGCCAGCGCAACGCCGGCAATGCCAAGATGGAACAGCAGCACGAACGCCAGGTCGAGGATGATATTGACGACGCTGGTCAGGATCAGAAAATACAGAGGCCTTGTCGTATCGCCGACCGCCCGCAGGATGCCGCTGCCGATGTTGTAGATCAGAAGGCCTGACAGTCCGGCAAAATAGATCCGCAGATAGGTCACTGCTTCCGGGAAGACGTCTTCCGGGGTCGCCATGAATTTCAGCATCGGCACAACGCCAGCCACGCTGACAGCAGTAAACAGAACGCAGAGGATAAACGACGCTGTCATGACCGTTTCCACCGCGTCATGCAGTTTCTTCATATTCCTGGCGCCGAACAGGTTGCCGATGACAACGCTGGCGCCGATCGAGAAGCCGTTAAAGAAGAAGACAAAGAGATTGACGATCATCGTCGTTGAACCGACTGCCGCCAGTGCCTGGGTACCGACAAAGTTGCCGACAACGATCGAGTCGACGGTATTGTAGAGCATCTGAAAGACGTTGCCGAGCATCAGGGGAAGAGAAAAAAGCAGGATCTGCTTTGCGATATTTCCTTCTGTCAGATCGCGGCTGGTCGTTCCTGCTTTTTGTTTCATATGCAAAGTCCTCTTTTCTGCTGTTCATCATATCACAACAGAGGAAAGAATCGGGAAATTCACTTCCTGATAAATTTGAGATCGGATTCCGGCAGACCTTCTTCGTCTGACAGATAGCGGTTCACTGTCATATGCAGATCGTATTTATTGCGCAGATCCGCCAGCGTTTTCATCATCGGGCTGGCATGATGCACATCGATCGCTTCCTGATTCTCCCACTCATCGATCAGCAGCACGGTTTCTGGATCTTCCAGGGGAAAATAATACTCATAGCGGATATTCCCCGCTTCTTCCCGGATCGCCTGGACGGTTCCGCTGCTCATCATTTCTTCCGCGAATTTTCTCGCATTACCGTCTTTGCCGGTATACCTCAGATTGACACAGATGCTCATATGATTTTTTCCTCCTGAGAACCATGGTTCTCTTCTCTGACCTCATTATAGCAGAACCTTTTTCTCTTCTCAAAACCAGCCAAAATGAATGCGTGCATCATTCATTTCTGTGTCATAATAGAGAGAGAAAACAGGAGGAGTTATAATTTATGATCAATTGGAAGAACCTTGATGAGCTGAATGCTTTCAAGGAACTCAAAGCAGATGCGCCTGTCTGCCTGCCGGAAGTCATGGCTGGTGAAAACGGTGCAGAACGCGTGAAGAAATACTTCGTACCGATGGCAGAAGGTCTTTGTTTCAACTATGCTGCGAAAGCAGTTGATGACAAGATCCTGGCTGACCTTGCGAAACTGGCGGAAGAAGCACAGCTGCTTGAGAAGTTTGAAGAACTCTACAACGGCGCTGTCGTCAATACCGGTGAAAAGCGTCTTGTTCTCCATCAGCTCTGCCGCGGACAGCTCGGCAAAGATGTCATTGCGGACGGCGTCAACAAGCGTGAATTCTATGTAAAGCAGCAGGAAAGGATCGCTGCCTTCGCGAAGAAAGTTCATGACGGCGAGATCACAAACGCTGACGGCGATAAGTTCACAACAGTCGTTCAGATCGGTATCGGCGGATCCGACCTCGGTCCCCGTGCGATCTACATCGCTCTGGAAAACTGGGCAAGAAAGAACAGCACACTGAAGATGGAAGCAAAGTTCATCTCCAACGTAGACCCGGATGATGCGGCTGCCGTTCTGAATTCCATCGACGTGGCGCATTCCCTGTTCGTTCTTGTTTCCAAATCCGGAACAACACTGGAAACACTGACAAACGAAGCATTCGTCAAGAACGCTCTGAAAGAAGCAGGACTGGATCCTGCGAAGCATATGGTCGCTGTCACCAGCGAAACTTCACCGCTCGCAAAGAACGAAGGATACCTGGATGCGTTCTATATGGACGACTACATCGGCGGACGTTATTCTTCCTCTTCTGCAGTCGGATGCGGCGTTCTCTCACTCGCGTTCGGACCGGAAGTATTCGCACAGTTCCTCGACGGCGCAGCTGCAGCTGACAAGCTCTCACTCGAAAAAGATCTGTTCAAAAACCCGGCAATGCTCGACGCGCTGATCGGCGTTTATGAAAGAAATGTTCTCGGCATGGAGAACACAGCAGTTCTGCCGTATTCCCAGGCTCTCAGCCGCTTCCCTGCTCACCTGCAGCAGCTGGATATGGAATCCAACGGCAAGAGCGTCAACCGCTTCGGCGAACCTGTTGACTATCCGACCGGACCGGTCATCTTCGGCGAACCGGGCACAAACGGACAGCACTCCTTCTATCAGCTGCTCCATCAGGGAAAGACAATTATCCCTCTGCAGTTCATCGGCTACAGAAATTCCCAGATCGGAACAGACGTCGTGATCGAAGGCAGCACTTCCCAGCAGAAGCTCTGCGCGAACGTCGCTGCTCAGATCGTTGCCTTTGCCTGCGGCAAGGATGACGCAAACCTGAACAAGAAGTTCGACGGCGGCCGTCCTTCCAGCATCATCATCGGTGATCAGCTGACACCGGCTTCCCTCGGTTCCCTGCTTGCTCACTTCGAAAACAAGGTCATGTTCCAGGGCTTCGCATGGAACGTAAACAGCTTCGACCAGGAAGGCGTCCAGCTCGGCAAAGTTCTCGCCAAGAAAGTTCTCGCACATCAGACAGACGGCGCTCTGGCTGTCTACAGCGATCTGCTCAACATCTGATCTCTTCCAGACATATACAACGGCCCGGAATTTCCGGACCGTTTTTTCATTTGCACTTTTTTGTGACTGTCAGGATGTTTTTCCCGTCCAGGTATTCATAGGAGAGGCCATCCATCATCTTTCTGACCATCGTGATGCCCAGGCCGCCGATCTCCCGCTCCTCGGCAGGAAGCGTCAGATCTGGTTCTTTCTGCTGCGTCGGATCAAACGGCACGCCATGATCCTCAAAGATCAGCTGGAAGCCGTCCTCTTCTTCTCTGACCGTCACCGAAGCTTTTCCGGCTTTGTCACCGTAGGCATATTTGGCGATGTTGCTGAAGATTTCGTCGATCACGACATCCGTCTGCATGACTGCTTTCGGCGGCACATCCATCGCTTCCAGCTTTCCGCTGACAAAGTCCGTCACCGCTGCCAGATTCTTCAGATCCGCATCCACAGTGATCGTGTTCTGCGGTCCTGCATAGGCAAGACACAGCATCGTCAGATCATCATACTGGGTGGAATCCTTCACAAAGTCGGAAACTGCCCAGCTGACTTTTTCCAGCAGCACCATCGGCGAAACATCCGGATACGCGTTGAGGGCATCGATCATCCTGTCGGTCGTAAAGAGCTGCTTGTCCCTGTCCATCGCTTCCGGCAGACCGTCGCTGTACAGGAAGAGTGAATCACCCGGTTCCATCTGGATCTCATATTCACGGTAGACCGCGTCCGGAACGCCGCCGACAACAAAGCAGTGTTTGTCTCTCAGCATCTCGAACCTGCCGCCCTTCTTCTTCATCGCCGGATATTCATGACCGGCATTGCAGGCAGTCAGTTTTCCGGTGGAGATCTCCAGGATGCCAAGCCAGACAGTGATGAACATTTCTTCCTGGTTGCCGGCACAGACAGCCGTGTTGGTATCTCTCATGATCTCAGCCGGAGACTTGCCCATCATCGCGTTGTTGTCGAGAATGATCTTCGCGCTCATCATGAACAGCGCAGCCGGGATCCCCTTGCCGGAAACATCCGCAACGATGACGCAGAGATGATCATCGTCGATCAGGAAGAAGTCATAGAAGTCACCGCCGACTTCTCTTGCCGGATCCATCAGCGCGTAGATGTCAAATTCATTTCTCTCCGGAAATGCCGGGAAAATATTCGGAAGCACGTCGGACTGGATCTTTGTTGCCAGCGTCAGTTCTGCTGTGATCCGTTCTTTTTCGATCGTAATGTTTTCGATCCTCTTGATATAATCATCAATTTCCCGGATCAGACTGATCATGTCCTCTGAAAGAGTGCCGATCTCATTGTATGCCCTGATGCTCTGCAGAGCTGTGACTGCCTTATTGCTGTCTTTGGTGTTTTTGTACAGCCGGATGTCTGCCTGCACTGCTTTCAGCGGCTTCAGCACTGCCAGATACACCGTCATCAGGCACAGCGCGAACAGGAACAGCTGATACAGGGCAGAGAATTCTATCTGGCTCAGCGCCGAAGACGTGATGGACTTCTTGAGCGCGGAAACGTTGAACGTCAGACCGATGAGCGCAGTCTCTCTGCCGACATCCATCAGGTATGCATAATAATCGACATAGTTTCCTGCCTCAGCGAGATGGGAATTGAACATGCGGGCGTGCCGCATTGCCTCCTCCTGGCTCTCATTGACTGTTACAGTCGTGCCAAGCGTATAGACTTCTTCATAATTTGTTCCGCGTTTTGAATTCGCGTCGGCGGCGCTGAACAGGAAGAACTGCGTCTTGTAGGAGGAATCAGTAATGACGCAGAAGAGATAATCGATCTCCTGGGAACGCTTGATCTGATTGATCCGGTTGATCAGCCAGGAATACGCGATCTCGGCGTAACATTTCCGGTCTTCCTTCGGCATCATCATGATCTCTCTTTCCGTCAGGTACCTGAGATCCATGCCGGGATGCGCCGCTTCCAGACGCAGGCATTTTTCTTTTGTCTTGCGGCCGGTCGCATACGAAACATCGTACTCGATCTCCAGTGACTCCGCGTTGTCGCGCCAGTACTTTGCCAGCCATTCATAGGCCGGATATTCATTCAGTGCCATGCGCACTTCTGACGCGACCATTCTGGCTCTGTTTTCTGTCTGCGCCTGAACGGAGCCGGAGGCATTTCTGTACTGGGTGAAATAGGAAAGGAAGCCGGTCGCGATCACACCAGCCAGAAAAAGGACCGTCACCTGGATGATGATGCTTGTCTTCCTCTTTTTCTTCATTTCTCCTCCTTTTCCTCAGCGCTCCGGCTGCCCCTGCAGCCGGCAGGAATATAGCGTTCATACTGCTCTTCAGAAAACCGGATGCCAAGTTTTTCCAGCAGTATGCTGTCATATGCAGTTGTTTTCAGATTGTACCGCCATGACCAGATCAGCCAGGCATAGTCATACCAGCGGTCGCCTTTGCCGCAGCCGTCAAGATCGATAAAACCGATAAATTTACCCTGTTCATTGAAATAGAGATTCGGCAGACACAGGTCACCATGAATAAAGTCGCTGCCGTTGCTGTCCGGCGAACAGAACGGACAGTCTGCACCGTCCAGGCTTTTCAGGACGTTTACCGCTTCCGCGCATTTCTCTGCCAGCAGTTCAGGATCACGCAGATACCGCCTGTCGATCAGACTGATGCCTCGCAGACAGGTGCGCAGATAATATGCTCTGCCGCCTTCTTCCGCGAAACAGATGCTCCGGCAGCCGGGGATCCCGTGTTCTGCCAGAAAATCAGTCCGCTCCATTTCCCGCTTCAGACCGTCTGTCTTTTCGGAGACTTTCAGAACATACCTGTCTTCAAACAGGAAGACGCTGTCGCCGCTGCGGCCGACGACATCCTTCACATACGAAAGACCTTCCGTATACGTTCTGATTTCATCCGGAAGGAGGAGATGAGTGTCTTTGCTTTGTGTGTTCATAAAGTTTATTTGATCTTCTTTTTCCGGATGCCGTGGATCAGCAGAACAGCGATCAGGACCGGAAACGCGACAGCAGCCGCGATGACATAAGCAGGCAGATCACTGCTGACAGGCAGAGGCGGATCGATCAGATCTGCACGCACTTCTGCGATAAAAAGAATGAACAGGACAAAGACGGTCACAATGTCTGCCAGAATAGTTTTGCGCATATGATACCTCCAGTAACAGAAAGAATGTTTAATATAACGGAAAGAAACAGAGGATGCATGGATGTTTCCATGTCTCTATCATAATACAGATATTCAATAAATACGATTAACGGTTCAAGCACTCCGTAAACCACCAGATGCCTTGGTGATCCCTGCAGGACATTCGAGATCATCATGGCAAGGAAAACAGCCGGCGGATTGGTGAGCAGATTGACTGCCGCTACCAGTGTCAGGTCATCTCTGCGGCGGACGCCAAGCGTGTATGCACCGCTCATTTCGATCAGCAGCGTCATGATCAGCGGAACACCGAATACCATCAGTCCCTGTTTCATTCTTTTCTCCCTTCCGCAAGCAGAAGCACCAGTGAAACAAGGGAAGCCCCTGCGCCGAGCACAACTGAGGAAACAGCGTCAAACAGGCCGCTGACAGCCGGCAGATAGCCGATGAACAGCGCGAACGTCAGAATGCCGAAGGCAAAACCAGGCATGGAGGGCATCTTCTGTTTCAGGCCGTACAGCGTCATCGGCATTGTCATATTGAAGAACAGCAGACCGGCAAGTCCGCAGATCATATTCGCTCCGGCAATGAAACAGACAGCTGAGGCTAGCAGGGACACCGCTGCCGCTCTGCGGTATCCGAGCGAGGCCGAAACAAAGCCCCCTGCCGCCTTGCCGAGGGCAGACGCGCAGGCCGCAAGGATGATCGTATACGGAGCGCTCTTCCAGGGAAACTGCATGGCAAGTGAGGCAGCGGAGCGGATCACGACGACCGCCGAAAGCAGAGCAGCAGAGATCCAGACACTTCTGGAAAGCAGAACGTCCGGATCGATGCTCTGAATGCCTGCACTCTGTCCTTTTTCCATGAGTACACAGAATACAAGAACCACCAGCACAGCAGCCGGCAGCCACATCTTTGAAGGATCCGCGAGGATCGCTCCGCAGGCAAGACCGACAGCACCGGGCGCAACAAAGACGCCCAGTCCCCTGCCCCTGAAACCACAGGCGTCATCCCGGCGGATCGTGATCATGCCGCCGCCGACATGAAACAGCGCGTTGCCAGTGCCGAGCACTGCGGGACCAAGAAAGCATCCTGCCAGGGTCAGGACCACACCGGCAAGAACAGTCAGCCGGGCTGTCCGTTCCCTGCCGCCGTCATATGCACTCAGCCGGTCCGCGGCAATGCCAAACGGCATCTGCAGGGCAAACGCACAGAAATTGTAAAGGACAAGCTCATTGAGTCCCATCGTCTGAGAAACCACGCCTGCCGTCATTGTCAGCGCGCACAAAAAGTCAGTGATCATATGCATGATGCTGAGCAGCGCTGTCATCTGTACGGCAGATCTTCTGTCATCCTGTTTCATGGTATTATTATTGCACGGCTTGCCAAAAGAAACACGGCCCTTATGATACAATGAAGGAGCTGTTCTGTGAGGTTTTAAGATGAAAAGTATCAGAAGTGTATATAAGATTGGACACGGGCCTTCCAGTTCCCATACGGTCGGTCCCTACCGGGCTGCCCAGCTGTTCGGCGGCTGGTATCCGGACGCGGACATCATCCGCGTTACCCTGTATGGTTCACTTGCCTTCACCGGCAAGGGACACGGGACCGGCAAAGCGATCCGCTCCGCGATCCCTGACGCTGAGATCATTTACAACTATGAAGAGACGGATCTTCCGCATCCCAATACGATGTTTTTTGAAGCGTTCCGGAATCAGGAAAAGATCGCCGAAGCACGCATCTTCAGCATCGGCGGCGGCGCGATCCGCATTGAAAACAAGATCTCTGACGATGAAAGAGAGATCTATCCCCAGAAGAACTTTTCCGAGATCATTGATGCCTGCAAAAAGGAGAACATCACACTGACCGAATTCATCCGCAGGAAAGAAGGCAGCAGTCTGATCCCTTTCATGAAAGAAGTCTGGGAAGCGATGAAAGATTCTGTGGAAAGAGGTCTGAAGGCGGAAGGCATCCTGCCGGGCGGACTCAATGTCGCGAGAAAAGCAAAGACACTGTATGAAAAGCGCTGCTATAACGAAAGCGCGGATGTGACGATGAACCGGATGATCGCGGCATATGCCTATGCGGTCAGTGAAGAGAACGCGGATGAAAACATTGTCGTGACTTCGCCCACCTGCGGAAGCTGCGGCGTTCTGCCGGCGGTGCTGTATTACATGGAGAAAGACCGCGGGTTCCCGGAAAATGAGATCCTGGATGCTCTCGCTGCCGCTGCGCTTGTCGGCAACGTGATCCGCACCAACGCCAGCATTTCCGGTGCGGAATGCGGCTGTCAGGCAGAGATCGGAAGCGCCTGTTCGATGACGGCAGCTGCTCTTGCGGCTCTGTATCAGCTGAATATCGATCAGATCGAATACGCAGCGGAAATTGCCATGGAACACAGTCTGGGACTGACCTGCGATCCGGTCGGCGGACTGGTACAGATCCCGTGCATCGAAAGAAACGCGGTCGCGGCGATGCGTGCGATCAGCGCGGTCAACCTCTCCCGCTTCCTCTATACGACCAGAAAGATCTCCTTTGACGATGTCGTCGCCACGATGTACCGGACCGGCCGCGACATGGATGAAAAATACCGTGAGACTTCGCACGGCGGACTGGCAAAGATCTATCATTCTGACACAAAGCTGTGATGACCACAGCTTTTTTAAACGAGAGGTTTAGTGCAGAAAGATGCTTCCTGATGCATACTGCTTATGCAGGCGCTCACAGCAAATACATCTGTTGAGGAAAAGCGATCATGCGCCTGGTATTCTGCCGGGAAAGGAGGCATCTATGACACTGCTTCATGCGATCAGAAATGAACAGATGAGATCTGTTACAGAAAACGGCGCATACGCGCACAACACATCAGGCTCTGCCATGACAGATGCCTTCTTCATGGCCGGCGCCCTCAGAGAGAGAAAGCCGGAGGACATTGCCCGGCTGTTCCTCAGAGCACTGCAGGAAGATGAAACTGCAGCTCTGAAGCTTGCCTTCTACACAAGAGATATCCGCAGCGGACTGGGCGAACGGCGCACCGCCCGCATCTTCTTTCAGACCCTGGCGGTCTTCAGACCGAAGCTGCTGCGCAGAAACCTGCAGTACATCCCGGAATACGGGAGATGGGATGATCTGCTCTGTCTGCTGAAGACACCGTTAAAAGATGATGTGATCCGGCTGATCAGAACACAGCTCAGAGAAGATCAGAAACAGATGGCTGCCGGCAAAGCAGTTTCCCTGCTTGGCAAATGGCTGCCGTCTGTCAACGCCTCTTCCCGTGAGACAGTACAGACCGCCCGCTGTCTGGCGGAAGCGCTCGGCATGAGCGAACGGACATACCGGAAAACACTGTCCGCCCTGCGGAACTATATCAATGTCACGGAATGTTTCCTGTCTGCTCAGGCATATGAGCAGATCTCCTATCCATCTGTTCCGTCATACGCGATGAAGCTGTACCGCAATGCCTTCCAGCGTCATGATCCGCAGCGGTTTGAAAACTGGCTGCAGGATGTCAGGGAACAGCGTTCTTCTCTGAACAGCCGCGTGCTGTATCCGTATGATATCGCGGAACAGTATCTGTACCGGATCCGTCAGGAAGATCCTGTGCTGGAAGCACAGTGGGACGCGATGCCTGACTTTGTGCGGGGAAGCAGAAAATGCCTGGTCATGGCAGATGTATCCGGTTCCATGTACGGCAGACCGCTTGCCGCTTCTGTCTCACTGGCGATCTGGTTTGCCCAGCGCAATCAGGGCATCTTCCGCAACCGCTTCATGACATTCTCCAGACGTCCTGAGCTTGTTGAGATCAGAGGCAGCTCCCTCTTTGAGAAAATTGAATCTGTACGTACGGCGGACTGGGATATGAACACTGATCTCGAAGCTGCCTTCCGGCTGATCCTTTCCGCAGCTGTCCGTCATCATGTGCCGCAGGAAGACATGCCGGATTCTCTGGTGATCCTCTCTGACATGGAGATCGATGTCTGTACTTACGGACTGAACCAGCTGTTTTCAGACGCCATGAAAAAACTGTTTGCCTCCCATGGCTATGTTCTTCCGAAAGTTGTCTTCTGGAATCTGAATGCCCGCCGGAATACATTCCACGCATCCTGTGATACAGAGAATATCCTGCTGGTATCCGGCCAGTCCGCCTCAGTCTTTGAACATCTGGCGGATGATGATGTCAGTACGCCGTATGAATACATGATGAAGATCCTGCATTCTGAAGCATATTTAAAGATCTGTTAAACTTCCGGTTTAACAGATCCTTTTTAATTTGTGCTATGATAAGCGTGCGGAGAGAGAAAACTCCGCCTATACAGTCCAGAAGGTGTAATGGAGGAAAAGGCTTTTTTGCGTATGCGCTTATGCCGGAAGGAGGACTGTATATGGAAATGCACTACCCTGTGATCGATACCAGAGAAACTGGTAAACGGATCCGCCAGCTGCGGGAACAGAGCGGAATGTCCGTGAAGAATCTGCAGGAGATCTTCGGATTCTCCTCACCCCAGGCCATCTACAAATGGCAGTGGGGACAAACGCTTCCCGACATCGCCAATCTGCTTGTCCTGTCACAGCTGTGGCACGTCAGCATTGAAAGCATCCTGGTCATAAAAGACTAGGATGCTTTTCTTTACCCGTTTTCCTGTTCCAGCACCTTTTTCAGAAGCTGCTTCAGGTTCTCCTTTTCTTCATCAGTCAGTACATCAAACAGGGATGTCTGCGGTGTTTCCGGACGGTCTTCCGTCGTAAGGGTGATCAGCGATGCCCGTCTGTCATCGGCATCCTTTTTTCTTTCGATCAGCCCCTTCTCTTCCATCTTTGTCAGGATCTCGCTGATCGAGCCGGGCCTGACACGCATCAGCTCCTGCAGGGATTTCTGACCCATCGTGCCGCCGTTTTCATCCAGGATCCGGATGATGCGGTCCTGGGTAGAGCCGAAGCGGCCGTGCTGATGATGCATCCTGCGCACACAGCGGACAAACAGGCCTTCCAGGCTTTCCGGATCACCTGCCCATTCGGGATGCGGATGGTGCGGATGTCCGTGTCTTCTGCCGCAGAAGTGTCTTTCCCCTTCTTCCGGGTCATGCGGACGGCCGTGATGTCTTTCTTCTCTGAAGTCTTCTTCCATATCTTCTTCAAAATATCTGACACCTCTTCCGCATCCGGGATGATCGGCAGGACAATGGTTTTCGCAGTGCGGGCAGTATTCTTTTCTGTTCTCTTCGTTCATAAAACCTCCTTTTGTTTTGGTACCTTACTATTAGTACACCCTCATTATAACTGGTGCAGGTACAATGTCAAGGTACCTAACTATATTAAGGAAATCATAAAAAAAGCATGCCTGTGAAGACATGCTTTGGATGGAGATTTTAGGTCTGATTATTTGCACTCAGCTGCGCCGAGATCAACACCCTGGTTGAAGTTGCGTGCGTTTTCAAGAGTAACAGCAGCGATTGCCTGCAGAGCTTCTCTTGTGAAGAATGCCTGGTGGGATGTCAGAACAACGTTCGGGAACATCTGCAGTCTTGCTGTGATGTCGTTGACCAGGTAGTCGTCGGAGTGGTCTGTGTAAACGTTCGCGTCTTCGCCTTCGTATACGTCGAGACCGACAGCGTGGAACTTGCCTTCCTTCAGCGCATCGATCAGAGCTTCATTGTCGATCAGTCCGCCGCGGGCTGTGTTAACGAGGATCGCTGTGTCCTTCATCTTTGCGATCGCTTCCGCGTTGATCAGATGATATGTGCCGTTCGGGCCCATGATCAGCGGTGCGTGCAGGGAGATCAGATCTGCCTTCTGGAGCAGTTCGTCTTTATCAACATAAGTCAGGAGGCCTTCATCAACGAGCTTCTGGTTCGGGAATGCGTCCCATCCGATGACTGTCATGCCGAAGCCTTTGCAGATATGAGCCATGCACTGGCCGATCTTTCCTGTTCCCATGATGCCGGCAACTTTATTGTGTAGGTCGACACCGAGCAGTCCGCTCAGAGCGAAGTTGTTGTCTTTTACTTTGTTGACAGCCTTGTGCATGCGGCGGTTTGCCGTCATGGCAAGTGTCATAGCGTGTTCCGCAACTGCATACGGTGAGTAAGCAGGAACGCGGGCAACGCGGATGCCGCATTCTTTCGCAGCCTGCAGGTCAACGTTGTTGAATCCTGCGCAGCGCAGAAGGATCAGCTTGACGCCGCAGTCATGAAGTTTTTCAACAGCTGCTCTCGGGCACTCGTCGTTGACGAAGATGCAGACAGCGTCAAATCCCTTTGCCAGACCTGCTGTTTCAGGTGTGAGACGTGCATTGAAGTATTTGATATCGCAGTTGTAGGAACCTTCACCGATGTCTCTTGCCAGTTCGGAGAAGAAGATTCTGTCATAGTCTTTTGCGCCGAAGAACGCGATCTTCAGAACAGGAACCTCAGAGTATCTCTTGAGTCTCTGATCGAGTTCGCCCTTGACAGCAGCCAGTGCAGCATCTTCATCGCCGCCTTCAGCGGAGATCTCAAGAACGGAACCCTGCTGAGCGTCGAGCGCGAGGATCTGAAGAACGTTGTCGCCGTTTGCCTTTTTGCCGTTGCACTTAATGACGATCTGGGAAGGAAGTGCTACACATGCCTGCGCGACAAAAGCAGCCGGACGTGCGTGCATTCCCAACGGGTTGGTAATTTCATACGTAATTGTTTTCATGTTATCCTCCTGATTTTCATTTCATGAATACAGTTTTTTGTTACTCAAATCATACTACAAACAGGCCGGTTTTTTCCATATTTCTTCACTTCTGTCAAAATCTTATTTCAGTCCCATCTCACTGCGGACTTCACAGAAGCATTTCATGGCGAAATCAAGATCTTCCTTCGTATGGGCAGCTGACAGCTGGGTGCGGATCCGCGCCTTTCCTTTCGGCACGACCGGATAGGAGAACGCCACTACGTAAACACCTTTTTCCACCATGCGCTTTGCAAACTCTGCCGTTGTTTTTTCGTCATAGAACATGACCGGAACGCACGGATGCGTGCCGGGGATCACGTCGAAGCCGTTTTCTTCCAGTTTTCTGCGGTAGTAGACTGTGATCTCTTCCAGATGGTCGCGCAGTGCGGTGCTTTCCTCCAGCGTATTGAACAGTTCAATGCCGGCGCCGACGATCGCCGGTGCCAGAGAGTTGGAGAACAGGTACGGACGGCTTCTCTGCCGGAGCAGATCGATGATCTCTTTCCGTCCTGACGTATAGCCGCCGGATGCGCCGCCGAGCGCTTTGCCGAGAGTGCCGGTAATGATGTCCACCCTGCCCTCAACGCCGTTGTATTCCGCCGTGCCGCGGCCTGTCTTTCCGACAAAGCCGACCGCATGGGAATCGTCTGTCATGACCAGAGCATTGTATCTGTCAGCCAGATCGCAGATGCCTTTGAGATTGCAGATGATGCCGTCCATGGAGAAGACACCGTCTGTCGCGATCAGCTTGATCCTTGCGCCTGCTTCATCCGCTTCCTTCAGCTTTGCCTCAAGATCAGCCATGTCGTTGTTTTTATAGCGGTATCTCTTTGCCTTGCACAGGCGGATGCCGTCAATGATCGAAGCGTGGTTCAGCTCATCCGAGATCACCGCGTCCTGATCATTCAGCAGCGTTTCAAAGAGGCCGCCGTTGGCATCAAAGCAGGAGGAATACAGGATCGTATCCTCGGTCTTCAGGAAACCGGAGATCTTCTGTTCCAGCTGTTTGTGAATGTCCTGCGTGCCGCAGATAAAGCGCACCGAAGCAACGCCGTAGCCGCGTTCGTCATACGTTTTCTTTGCGGCTTCGATCAGCCGCGGACTGTCGGCCAGGCCGAGATAGTTGTTCGCGCACATGCAGAGCAGCTTTCTGCCGTCGCTCAGCGTAACATAAGCGCCCTGGGAAGAGGCGATCGGCAGTTCTCCTTTCAGCAGCCCTGCCTGCCGGATCTCTTCCACCTGGCTGGAATAATATGCAAGTGCTTCCTGTTTGTTCATGTTCATCTCTCCTCGTTGATGTGTGTCCAGTCCAGGATCACCTTTCCTGACTGACCGGAAATCATCGCTTCAAAGCCTTTTTCAAAATCACGGATATCGAAATGATGGGTAATGATCTCAGAAATATCAAGTCCTGCCTGCAGCATCGTCGTCATCTTGTACCAGGTATCCCAGACCTTGCGTCCGTAGATGCCCTTCAGGTTCAGACCGTTGAAGATCACGGTCTCCATATCGACTACGGTATCTGTTTCCAGCAGTCCCAGCAAAGCGATGTTGCCGCCGTGCTTCATGTTGTGGATCATGCTGTTGAGGGCTGCCTGCGAGCCGGACATCTCAAGGCCGACATCAAAGCCTTCCTGCATGCCGATCCGCTTCATGACGTCTTCCAGCTTTTCGTCTTTCAGATTGACCACGGTCGTCGCACCGAGCTTCTTTGCCATTTCCAGACGGTACGGATTGAAATCAGTGACGACAACGTGGCGGGCACCGGCAAAGCGGACGATGGCAGCTGCCATGCAGCCGATCGGTCCGGCACCGGCGATCAGTACGTCTTCGCCAAGCACGTCGTAGGACAGCGCCGCATGCGTCGCGTTGCCGAACGGATCAAAGATGGCGTACATTTCCTGCGGGATATCGGGACTGCACGGCCAGACGTTGACATAGGGAATGACCAGATATTCTGCGAATGCGCCGTCGCGGTTGACGCCCACGCCTTCCGCGTTCTTGCAGTTTTCCTTGTGTCCTTCTTTGCAGTTGCGGCATTTGCCGCAGGTGATGTGTCCTTCGCCGGAGACAAAATCGCCGACTTTAAAACCGCGGGCGCCGGGTCCGGCTTCGACGATCACGCCGACGTATTCATGACCGACGACCCTGCCGATATCGATCGTGTGCTGCGCCCATTTGTTCCACTGCCAGATGTGAACATCCGTGCCGCAGATCGCAGTCTTCAGGATCTTGATCTTGACGTCGTTGGTTCCGACCTTCGGGATCGGAACACGCTTCATCCAAAGACCTTCTTCGGGCTTTTCTTTGACGAGAGCCCACATTTTCCCGTCATTAAACTTTGTCATAAGACCTCCTGTATGATGATTGTATGTTGTTGAAACTATCCTCTGATTTCATTATAGATGATGCGGAGACGGAAAAGAAAAAAATCTGCCGTTTTGACAGATTTCCTTTCACTCATTCACTGTACACAAGCTCAAACGGAGCTTCGATCCCGTTCTTGACCAGGAAGTATTCTCCGGCGTCCAGCTTTTCCAGACCAGCCAGGCTGCAGGTGATGTCCGCAGTTCCGGAAGGCGGCAGTTCATAGGCGATCATGATCCACATCCGCTCCTCTTCCCAGGCAAGTTCCCGGACTGTGCCGTCCGCCATTTTCTGCTTCACGGCAAACGGCTCGCCGTAGGTAAATACTTCCGTTCCGCTGTTCTGGATCCTGGCCTGCAGCTGACCGTCTGCATACCCGGTGACCGTCATCTTTACACCATTGACTTCCGCGGTCTCCGCCTTATCCAGCATCAGGATGGGTTCATTGCTCACAGCCTCCTCTTCCAGCGAAGAGATGGTGTCATACGCCCATGTTTTAATACCGCCGATCTCCAGCACATTGGTATAACCCAGATCGGCAAGTTTCTGCGAGGCATCCTTTGAGCGGCTGCCGCTGCGGCAGTAGACGAGGATCTTCTGATTCAGATCGGGAAGTTCCTCAGGACGTGTATTCCGGATCGTTTCGTTGGGCACGTTGACAGCCTTCGGAATATGTTTTTCGTCATACTCTTCTTTTGTTCTGACATCAAGAAGAATATATCCGCTTTCCTCTTCCAGGATGCGGTGCGCTTCTTCCTGGCTGATGGATCTCCAGCCTGTTTCGCTGTTTTTCTTTGTGCAGGCTGTAAAAAGAATGCCTGCGGCAAGAATTGTCAGGAATGTGTATCTTTTTCTCATTTTACCTCTGCATGCGGATAAATTTACGTTCGACCGCATTTGCGTATTCATCCATTTCTTCCTGCGTCTCGGGAATCAGCTCGGGAACCGGTACCGGTTTCTCGTTTTCATCCAGCGCCACAAATACGCAGTATGCCTGGTTGATCATTTCCTTTTCATTTCCCTCATGTTCCACATAGGAATCCACCCGGACTTCCAGGGATGTCGTTCCAGTCCATGTCACCCACGCTTCCTGAACGATGATATCGTTCAGATACGCCGGTTTCAGAAAATTGAGGTTGTCAACGCAGACAGTCGTCACTTCGTGCTTCGCGTATCTTCTTGCGGCGACGGCGCCGGTCACGTCGATCCAGGCCATCAGCTGACCGCCGAACAGACGGGGTATTTTGTTTCCGTTGCAGTGCTGTGCCAGAACGATCTGGACACTTGTCGTTTTTTCTGCCATGATATGTCTCCTCTGCAGCTTTCTTTCATTGTATCATGTCTGATCCTGTCCGTCTGCCTCCCGCAGACTTTCGCAGTCTCTGATCCATCTGTAATATTCACTGACCAGCGGTGTGTAGCCAAGCTTTTTCAGCTCTTCGTAAGTGATCCTGTAGTTGCCTTTGTAGTGCCGCCCGCTGGACAGATAGCGCAGGTATTCCACCATGCATTCGTCGATCTGCTTCAGCCCGCATGAAACGGTGATCAGCGGAAAGAACCAGCGCGTCCAGCAGAAGGAACTGTCGCCGCTGAGATCGTAGAACTGCCGGTCAAAGGAGCGGATCATTGCCGAAGCCGCCCGCTGGAACGATGCGCCTTTTTCACAGCGCCAGCGGTACAGCGCTCTTGCCTTGCGGCGTATTTTCCCCTTCATTTTTTCAACCGTGACATCCGACAGGTCAAACTGTCCGCCGGCATATTTCAGGCCGAGAAACTCCCAGCTTTCCCCTGGCTTTGAAACAGATACTTTGTCCGGATTGATCGTCAGGCGCACCTCTGCCAGATAGTCTTCGATCATCCGGAATCCCTCTTCTGCCGCTTCCTCTGTCTTTGCAAAGAACAGGATGTCATCTGAATAGCGGAAGTATGGAATTCCTTTTGTTTCAAATCGTTTATCCAACTCTGTCAGATATACATTCGCGAAGAAAGCGGACACCGGAACACCGGCCATGCCGCCCCGCTTCTCCGGCACGATCATTCCGTGTTCTACACAGGCATCCTGATGCAGAAGCTCATGCAGAAAGGAAAGCAGCTTTGGATCCTCTTTCATAATCTCCGCCAGCTTGTCACAGAGGATATCAGTATCCATGGAATTGAAGTAATCATGGATATCCGCCTTGACCGCGTACAGCCGATCCAGATCAGGAATTGTTCTGATCCTCACGAACGCATCCTTTGCGGTCCGCTCTCTGCGGAATGAATAACA
This sequence comes from Solobacterium sp., assembly GCA_024680365.1. Taxonomy (GTDB): domain Bacteria; phylum Bacillota_I; class Bacilli_A; order Erysipelotrichales; family Erysipelotrichaceae; genus Bulleidia. The sequence goes on along the minus strand of JAILCN010000028.1, from coordinate 44,011 downwards.
GGAATCAGCGAACGATGATCCATATTGTTCCAGAAGCCATGTCAGCAGCTTCAGGATCCATGTCTCATCCCTGCCGTAGCTGTACACGATCCGTTTCTTCGATGATCCCATCTTCACGATGCTTTTCTTTTCTGGCAGTCCGAAATGCATGTCTGATGTAATCCTGCGGTATGCCTGGTCCCCGACGAAAACCCGCAGTTCTTTCAGATCGCGCTCACTCAGGCGCGAACGTTTGCTGCGGTCTTCCAGAAATGCATTCCATACAGCGGGATCAGAAAGCTGATCGATCAGACTTGTTTTGTCCATAGAAAGAAAAAGAAGAAAGAAAAACTGCTTTGAAGCAAGCTGTGCTTGCGATACCAGCCGGTACCTGACCTGACTGCCTGCAAAGTCTTTTTACGGGTCAGGCTGCGGCCTCCGCAGGCGCTGCGTACAGCATTTTTCTTTCTTTCCTCCAGAAGATCACAGATATTTGTGTAATCTTTGTCTGATATAGTCAATGCGGTTCGGATAGTGACGAATGAAATTGATGAACGGAATGCCTTTTGCTTCAGCCACTTCCCTGCTCCATCTGTATTCACGGTGTGAAGTCGTTGTCTTGCCGATCAGCATGATCAGCAGCTTCGGTGTTTCTTCATCAAATACAGCGATGGAATAGTTCATGAAGCGGCCTGTTCCGCCGAACTCTGCCGGGGAAACATCGCATCTGACACGGTACTGGGAGAAGTCTTCGTAAAGAACATCCATGATCTTGTCCTTCACATCTCTGTCATCGCCGTCCGGCTCATACAGATCCGCGGAAGCAGAAGACGATGACTGTGTTTCTTCTTTCAGATCTTCCAGTGTGTTTTTGATCTCACCGGCTGCGTCGTTCAGCTTTTTGCCGAGAACATTCAGAAATTCCTGCGCTTTCTCTTTGTTCTCTTCTGTTGCTACCTCTTTTACTACTTTGTTTGCTTCTTCCAGAAGCTTGTCAAATAAACCCATACATGAAACCTCCGTCAGGTACTCACATCATAACATAGAAAAAACAGGCTTTCACCTGTTCAGTCAATGTATAAAGCGTTCTCAAGATCCAGCTCGCCGGTCTCTTCATCGATGGTGACGCAGGCCAGTTTTCCCATGCCGTCGCCAAGCGCGCAGCCGCAGTCAAGATCGACATACCGGCAGCCGTTTGAGAAGACGGCAGTCACGATCTCATCATCTGCTTCCATCGGATCATCGGCGTACCGTCTGGTCATGATGTGTCCGGTCAGATAGGTCGTCGGACACAGTTCTTCCGGGCAGGTGCCGATCATGCCGAGGGCATACTGTTTTTCACCCCAGACCAGATCCTGCAGCATCTTCACGTTCGTTCCCTTCGCGGTGAAATTGCAGTACAGGTCTTCCTGTTTGTCATAGATGCCGACATGAGTCAGGCAGTATCTGTGACCGGCAACGGTCAGGTATTTTACGACGCAGATCTTGTCCAGATATTCCAGGATCTTCCGCTTGTCATCGATCGAGAGCTTCTCAAAAGCCTTCAGCGTTTCTTTTCCGCCGTTGAACGGAAGCAGCCAGGATACCGTGTCATAGCCAAACAGGTACATCATCATCATGTGTTCGTGGTTGCCGAGAAAGCCGATCACATTCGGTCTGTCGATCATATCCATCAGGATCCTGATGCCGTCCGGTCCTCTGTCGATCATATCACCGAGGATATACAGGGTGTCACTGTCCTGAAGATCGATCTCCTTCAGGAGCTTTTCATACCGGTCGTAAAGGCCGTGGATATCTGAACAAATATAAATCATACTCTGCCTTTCATGTCCCCCGCAGGAAACGAATACATTATATCCCTTTTGTGCGAAGTACCAAAGAAAAAAGACTCCGCAGAGAATGCGAAGTCTTCAGCTGATCTGTTCAGAGATGGTTTTTGCCGATCAGATATCTCATCTCGGCGCCTTTGGAGATGTTGCCTTCGACTTTCATCTGACCGTTGACGAAGAGCCGGTCTGCCGAGACAGTGCCGATTGCCATGTTGTACAGATTGTCGAAACTGGCACTGATGGAAACATCCGCACCTTCATAGCTGTACGGCTGCATCTCCATTCCGTCCTTTGTAAAGCGGAGATAGAACGTTCCCTCACCAGGTCCTTCGATGCGGACCTGACAGACGTTGTGATAGCTGTCATCCTGTTTTGCAAGATAGGCGCTGCGTGTTTCTTCCAGATCTTCATAGACGACCTTCAGAGCGTCAAAGGCATCGGTAAAGGTAACGTTGGGATCGGAACCGTGACCGCAGATATCAGAATACATCTTCAGGTAGGCATGTGCGGATTTGGCCCATGAGAAGTCCTTGCGCATGCATCTGTCTTTCAGGATCTCAAAGACATCGTGTTCACCGAAGTATACCTTCACCGCTGCGTCCACTGCCAGCATCAGCGCTCTTGCATTGTATTCGCTGAACGAGAAGCCGTCGCCGATGCCGTCAAAGTCGGAGTACGGACGGACGGTGTCTTTCAGGCCGCCGGTCTCGTGAACGATCGGCACAGTGCCGTAGCGCATTGCCATCATCTGCGACAGTCCGCACGGTTCAAAGGAAGACGGCATCAGATAGAAGTCAGCGCCGGCAAATACCTTCGCCGCCATCTCCTCCGTGTATTTGTCAGAGAAGCCGAGCTGACCGGGATACTGTTCTCTGCAGGCATTGAAGTAATCCACATATTTCTGTTCGCCCTGGCCGAAGATCACCAGCTGAATGCCTTTCTTCATCATTTCCGGAAGCAGTTCACGGATCAGTTCAACGCCCTTCTGTTCCACCAGTCTGGCAACGACTGCGAACAGCGGCCATGCTTTTTCCTTCTTCAGGCCGAACGCTTCCTGGATGTATTCCTTGCACACTTCTTTTCCCTGTTTGTCTTCCGCGGTAAAACCAGCCGGTATGCGCTTGTCTTTGCCGGGATCATAGTGGTCGGGATCGATGCCGTTGAGGATGCCGTACATCTTCGACTCGATCAGATCGCATACCCCCTGCAGGCCGCGGCCGAACTTCGGCGTATGCAGCTCACGCGCGTAGGTCGGCGAAACAGTGGATACTGCGTCTGCCATCAGCATCGCGCCTTTCATCAGGTTGACGTCATGTCTGCCCTGGTATTCATATGCCAGCGCACCTTCATACCAGCCCGGATCGAGAGCGAATGTATTCGTCAGATCTTCATAGCCGAACTGTCCCTGGTAGGCGATGTTGTGGATCGTATAGACCGTCCGGATATTGCGGTACTCCGCCCGTTTTGCCTGATCATCCTTCAGATAGAGGATGCACAGCGCTGTTTCCCAGTCGTTGCAGTGCAGGATCTCCGGCACAAAGTCCAGGTATCCCAGTACGTCAATGACTGCCTTTGAGAACCAGGCAAAGCGGAACTTGTCATCGTCATAGCCATAGAGCTTATCCCTGAGGAACAGTTCCTCATTGTCGATGAACCAGACCGGGACCCCGGACAGCTTCCCTTTCAGCAGACCGCAGTACAGGTCTCTTTCTCCGAGTCTGACGCGCAGGTCTCTGACAAAGGTGATCTGATCCGCGAAACGGTCTTTGACGCACTTGTAATACGGCGTAATGATGAGCAGCTCATTGCCTTCTTTCCGCAGCGCAGGCGGCAGGGAAAACGCGACATCTGCAAGTCCTCCTGACTTTGAAAACGGTGCGCATTCGCTGGTCACAAACAGTATTTTCATAAAACCCTCCAGATGATATTCAATTCAGTTTCTTCTGTTTCTATCATACCTGCTTTTCTCCCGGAAAAAAGAAAAATTCCCGGATCTCCGGGAATTGTTTCACTTCAGATACGCAATGATCTGTTTTTCGATCTGAGGCGCCCACCACAGCAGATAGCCTGCTTTGACCGGATGAATGGGATCGAACATATACAGCGCTCTCTGTTCGTCTGTAATGTCGTTGAACGCTTTGTCCGTATACAGGTCGGCGATGCCGAATCCGTATGTTTCCTGCAGCTCATACAGCCGCTTTACCATCGCTTCGTATTCCGGGCTTTCATACCAGGATCCCGTGTAGAACATGACCGGACAGTTCCATGTTTCTCTGACGTATGTCAGGATCTCCTGGATCGCGCCGGTGACTGTCTTCGTGTCAAACGGGCGCGCTTCACTGATCTCACCCAGCGGTTTTCCGCGGGAAGCATCGTTGGTGGAAAGCTGCACCACAAACAGATCGATCGTCTCATTCGCGGGAATATTGTGCATCCGCGCAACATAGGACGTATCATCTTCATCGACCAGCGTCGTTCCGGAAACCGCCTCTTTGATCATCCGGGCGCCTGTTTTCCTGGTGATCACATCCGCAAAGGACACACCGCCGGAAGCTGCGCCAAAGGTGACAGAGGAGCCCAGCCAGGCGATCGTCTTTCCCTTCAGGAAGCTGTCCGCTTCAGTCTGCACGTTGTCAAGGCCATATTCCGCCGCGTTTCCCGGGTGTCTGAGCGCTTTGCGCGCATGCAGGTACTGCATCACGTTCATTCCATACTTTCTTGCGGCGAGGATCCCGATCACGGAACCTGCCGCAGCAGCGATCCATCTTTTTTTCATGTTAAATCAAATCCTTTCACTTTTCTCAAATGCCATGCGCGGCGCTTTGTCCTCATGGACATAGACGATGCCGCAGTAAACAAAGCCAAGCTTTCTCAGCAGATTCTGCATGACCTGGTTGTCACCGTGGGTATCGATCCGCAGATGTCCGCACTGTTCATACGCCCACTGCAGACAGTACATGCCGATGCCGTGTTCGGAATGATCGGAAGCGATCCGATGCACGACGCCGTACGCGCTGTCGTCCTTCCACGCACCGTCGTCGATCTGCAGATATGTCGGGTCGATATCTTTTCCATAGATCATGTAGAACGTGCCGATGACAGTGCCGTCGTCATTCACGCACACATAGCTGTTTCCTTCCCTGACGTCATTGTGGATCAGTGCTTCCGGCGGCCAGTTTGTCGGTCCCCACTGGTTCGGATTCCCGGTATCTTCCATAAATTGTCTTGCATGTCGGTAGATCTCCATGATCCGGCTGATATCCTCTTCCCTCGTTTTTCTGATCCGCATATTCCTTCTCCGTTTTTCGTTACAGTTTTTCGATGTTTGCCTGGACTGCTTTCAGCATCCGTACCGTCAGTTCTTTGTTCTCTGAAAGCAGATCATAGACCGCGTCTTCGGAAAGTACACCGCGCTTGAGGTCCTGCGGCACCTTTCCCTTCTCATCTGCTTCAAAATCCTTCTGCCACTGTCCGCCTTCATAATAGGCCTGCAGTTTCGCGTACTGTCTGCGGCTTTTTTCATACGCGTCAAGCGCTTCCTGAAGCTGTCTGGACGCAGCCGCGCAGGTATCGAGACAGTCTTCCATCTCAGTGATTCGCTCAGTCAGTTTTGACATTCTGCTTCTCTCCTTGTCTCCCAACATTATAATGCAAAAACCGGAAAGAAAAAGAAGACAGCTTCTGACTGTCTTCCTGAAGATCATTTCTGACCGTAATAAGCGTTTGGACCGTGTTTGCGCATATAGTGCTTGTCCAGCACATACTTCGCGATGGAAGCATCGGGATTGAGCATCAGTGTTCTCAGATCCATCTCCGCGACTGTCTCCATGACGACCGCGTTGTAGACGGCGTTGGCAGGAGAAGTGCCCCAGGTGAACGGTCCGTGGTTCTTCACGATGATGCCGGGCACTGCCATCGGATCATATTTCAGATGTTCAATCGTTTCGATGATGACTTTGCCGGTGTTCTTTTCATACGCTTCCTCGACTTCTTCCTGCGTCAGTTCGCGTGTGCAGGGAATGTCACCGTAGAAGTAATCGGCGTGGGTCGTGCCGAGAGCGGGAATGGGAATGCCGGCCTGGGCAAACGCGACAGCGTTGATGGAATGGGTATGCACGATGCCTTTGATGGCAGGATACTTCCGGTACAGTTCCAGATGCGTTGCGGTATCGGAGGAAGGCTTCCATTTTCCTTCTGCTCTTTCACCTGTTTCCAGATCCACGACGACCATGTCTTCCGGACACATGCCGTCATAGTCGACGCCGGACGGTTTGATCACAACATACTTTCTGTCCTCGCTGATGCCGGAGACATTGCCCCATGTATAGATGACGATGCCTTTTCTGACCAGTTCAAGATTCGCATCGCATACTTCTTTTTTCAGTTCTTCAAGCATTCTGTGCCTCCCTGATCTTTTCCCGCAGGAACTGATTTGATTCACTGATCACCTTCCGGTGATCCTGACCTTTCTGATACCAGAATTCACCGGTGAACATGCGTACGCCCATATCCAGAGCTGCCTTGATGCACGGAACATATTCGGTATGTCCGCCGGTCCCGTAGTTCATATCCCGGTAAACGCCCGGCACGGTTTCCTTCAGATGGACCGCGAAAGTGTGTCCGGCACCTTTCTTCATGTCTTCGACGACATCCTGTCCGTACAGGACCGCGGCATTCTTCAGATTGCCGATGTCAGGATAGACGCCAAGCCATGGCGAACCGATCTGATCCACGTATTTCATTGCCTTTTCCACGGTGTCCATGAACGGCGTCTCCATCGTTTCAAAAGCAAGCACGACGCCTCTGGAAGCGGCGTAGTCCGCTGCTTTCGCAAGGTTCTCAGCGAACCATTTTTCCGTATCCGCGTCGCCTGTTTCATAGTAGACGTCGTAGCCGGCAAGCTGGATCACGCTGACGGAGGCATTGACGGAGAAGTCCACTGCCTTGCGCATGATCTCCATACTGCGTTTCCTTATTTCCGGATCATGGGAGCCGAACGGATATTTCCGGTGGCCGCTCAGGCACATCGTGCGGATCGGCGTTCCCATCTTCCGGGCAAGCTGGCCAAGCTCCGCCTGTTCCTGCGGCGTCATATCCAGACGGGACAGTCTGGCGTCCGTTTCATCGATGCTGATCTCAAAGCGGTCAAAGCCGCATTCCCTGGTGATCTCAAACATCTCCTGGAATGTCATCCCGGCCGGGATGGCTTTCTCATACAGTGCAAGTGTATATTCCATCATTCAGTCCTCTTTCAGCGCATACAGGGCGATCTCATCGGTCTCCCGGTTTGCTGCGATGATCTTCATCTCGTCACCTTCTTTGAAGAACATGCAGTTGGCAGGACCTGCTCCCTGATCAAGGACTTCAACACGGTACTCTCCATCGGCATAGAAGATGCGGATCAGCTCCCGGTCCGCTTCCCGGTTTCCGACGAAGGCGTTCCATGTACCGTTTACCTTGCCGCCATAGATGGCATGGATGAACGGCATCTTCTTCTCTCTTTCCCAGACTCTGACAAACGTATTGCCGGTCTTTTTGTAGATCGAGACAGTATCACCGTGGAACGGTGAGAGAACAAGCAGTTCACGCTCGCCGTCATTGTCGAAGTCGAGATACAGAACGTCGCTGGCCGGCACCGGCAGGATGTTTTCGCAGGTCCATCCGGCTTCCTCGTTCCGCGGCGGAATGACAAGATACACACCGTTTTCGGTGCCGACGACAGCGAAGGATGATCCGTCTTCTCTCTCATGGACCGCAAAGCCATGGTTCTTATACAGACCGCTTTCCAGCGGGAACAGCTGCAGCTGATGATCCGCGTCATACTCACGGATGTTCTCCGGCAGTTCTGCCACCCAGATCCTTCCCGGACATGTCCAGTCGTTCTTAAAGGCATGGGCTGATTTGAGCGTGCAGGCGACAAGATAGTTTTTCGTTCCGTTTGTCACGATGCCGAAGCGGTGCACAAACGGCAGATCACATAAGACACGGCACTTCCATTCGCCGTCTTCTTTCGCGTACCAGACGATCTTCGCAGACGCTGAATCGTTGGGGGAATAGAACTTCTGCGTTGCCAGAAGGATGCCTTCCTCCCCCGGGTATTCCAGCAGCGTCATGACGCCGCCCGGTCCTTCCCAGAGGGTATCCGTCTGTACGCCGTCAGTTGTGAAGGCATAGCAGGGATCCTGTTTCTCAGCGGCACAGATCAGATGCTTTTCGCCGTCATAGCGAAACTGCGCGACGGCATAGCATTTGGTCAGTTTTCCGATCACTTTCTTTTCCGCTCTCATTGTGTATTACCTCTCTTCACGCTTTCGTACAGCGCGTTCATTTCTTTCTGTTTCAGAAGATACTGACGGTGTCGTTCTTCATCCGGCTGGAAACAGATCCTCTCATGTCTGCCGAGCTTTTCCCAGACTTCTTCCAGGGAAGCGTATTCTCCCCTGCCGGCCAGTGCTGTCATCAGAGCGCCGAAGGCTGTGGCTTCCGGGTCTTCGGTGATATAGACAGGCGTGCCGCAGACATCTGCCAGCAGCTGACAGAGTGCATCGCTTGCACAGACACCGCCGGATGCACAGATCTGATTTACCGGCGTCGTCCTGCGGAAGTAATCCAGCTGGGAAGCCATTTCCATAAAGACGCTTTCCATGATGCTCTTGAACAGCTCGCTTCTGCGGGTGGCCGTTGTAATGCCGGCAAACACTGCCCTTGCCTGCGGGTCCCATGCGGGTGCACCGCGGCCGCTGAAATACGGCACGACAAGACAGCTTGAGACGAAGTTTTCTTTATTCAGTTCTTTTTCCAGGAACGCGTAATCGATCCTGTCCATTCCGTACAGCTGCCGCGCGCACCAGTCAAAGGCAGCACCGCAGCTCAGGACATTGGTTTCCATAACGTATTCACCGGGCACACAGCTCCGGTTGAAGATCAGACCGCTGGGCAGCACGTCCGGCAGTTTCCGGCAGGCAGCCATGAGAAAGCCGCCGGTGCCGATCGTGATCGATACGCTGCCTTCTTCAATGACGCCCTGGCCGGCCGCCGCGCACTGCTGATCGCCGCCGCAGTGGATCAGCGGAGTCCCTTTGGGCAGACCGCTGGCTTCCGCAAACGCGTCCGTGATCAGAGCCGCTGTTTCCCCCGGCTGCACCAGACGGCACAGCTTCGCGGGATCCACGTCATACAGGGCAAGCGTTTCCGGATCCCATTCTCCTGTCCGCAGGTTCATGAGTCCGGTCCTGCTCGCGTAGGTATGATCTGATACATATTCGCCGGTCATGCAGAAACAGACATATTCGGGAATATTCAGGAATTTGTGTGTTTTCGCGTAGATCTCTTTTTCATTCTGCCGGATCCAGGTCATTTTACTGCCTGAAAAGACCGTGCTGACTTCCGCTCCGGTCAGCTGAAACAGATGATCGTTGTATTTCGATAATTCAGCACAGATGCTGCGGTTGCGCGTATCCTGCCACATGATGCAGGGAAGCAGCGGACTGCCTTCTTCATCGACCGCGATGATGCTGGAGCGCTGGGACGTCATGGCAACTGCCTCAATGTCCTCAGCACGGCAGTGATCCGTGATCTCGCGGATGATGGAGAGCGCTTCTTCTCTGAAGTCAGAAGGATCCTCCTCGATCAGCGCATCACCGAGAAAGATCAGATGGCTTTCCCTTCTGGCAAGATACTCAGGCGTTCCGTCTTTTTCATACAGAATGCCGCGCATGCTCGTTGTGCCGATATCAAGCACAAGGATGCTCACAGTATTTCTCCGTCAGATCACAGCACAGAGCGGAACGGTACATTCGGCTCGTAATCGAAGCAGTCGTCAAATCCTCTGTCGTGATGGTACGCTCTTCTGTCCTTGTCCGCCGGATACATGTATCTGCCGCCGACTTCCCAGAAGAACGGATGGAACGCGTAGTCGAGACGGTCTTTGCGCATCTCGTACAGCACTTTGATCTCATTGACATCCGCCATGAAGTTTGTCCAGACATCGTAATGGATGGGGATCACAACTTTGCATTTCAGGGCTTCCGCCATGCGCAGGATATCTGTCGCTTCCATCTTGTCCTGGATACCGACCGGGTTGAGGCCGAAGGAACCGAAAGCGACATCGATGTTATAGTCTTTGCCGTGCTTCGCGAAGTAGATGGAGTAGTGAGAATCACCGCTGTGATAGATATTGCCGCCCGGCGTCTTCACCAGGTAGTTGACTGCTTTTTCGTCCATGTCTGTCGGGCACTTGCCGTACAGTTCTTCTCTGTCCGGACCCTGTGAATCGGTGGTGACGATGCATGTCCTGTCAAAGGAATCCAGGGCAACGATCTCCAGATCCTTGATCTTAATGACATCGCCCGGCTTGACCGTGATGCATCTGTCTTCCGGAACGCCCCAGTTCATCCATGTTTCGACTGACTTCTTCGGTCCGATGAACGGTACCGGGATCTCTTTTCCGTCTGCGTCTGTTGTCGTCATGCCGCTCTGGATCACATGGGCAGCGAATTCAGCACTCATATGGTCCTGATGATAATGCGTCGCAAGGACCGCGTCGACATGCTTCACTGCGAAGGGATCGATCACGAACGGGACTGCTCTGAGGTTCGGCTGCATCTTTCTGACGCCGGCCATGTTCGCCATCTGGTGTCCGACTTTGATCTTTCCGTCACCGTGTGTCCGCTTGCCGTTGCCTGCCCAGAGGTCGATCGTGATGTTGGTATCGGCCGGTGTCTTGAACCAGATGCCTGTGCATCCCAGCCACCACATGCCGACATTGCCTTCCGGGATCTGCGTGTTTTCGATCTCTTCGTTCAGCCATGTGCCCCATTCCGGGAACGTGCTTTTGATCCAGCTCTCTCTGCTGATCTCTGTAACTTTACTCATATGATTATTCTCCGTTTCTGTTGTCGGTTTCATTCTATCAGAAACAGTGCTTCTTTTTGTGAAAGGAAGACAAAAAAAGACGATTTTTCAATCATCTTCTTTTTCCAGTATTACCGCGGTTCCCTGCAGGATCGGGATGCTCTTTTCCGGCGCCAGGCACAGGTTGATGCCGAGGACCGCGTTCGCGCCTTTCTGCTCTGCTTTTTTCCAGAGATTGTCATATGCTCTTGTCATTGATTCATTCATCTGCCAGAGATTTCTGAGCACCCGGAAATCATCATCAAACGCCCAGATGATGCCCAGATCTTCTTTGACCCGGTATCCCGGATATGCCGGCAGTGTTGACAGTATTCTTTTTTCCATGTTCTTCCCCTTTTACTTTCTGATTTTCATATCATACCGGTACACTTCTGATATTTCACGGTCGTATCCTTCGTAGAAGCCTTTCGGCATGCCGAGGACGATCCTCGCGCCGCGGTTGTACAGCAGAAGCAGCTGACTGTTTTTCCGGTCAAAGGACAGTCCTTCGATCTCTCCCTGGCGCATGACGTCGTCAAAGGTGCGCTCCAGAACAACGGTGCAGTATGTGCTTCCTTCCCGTATCACAGTCCGGTAGAGATGATCTGGTTCGTGATCATCCGCGCTGCCGTCATCCGCGCTCAGGTAGAAACTGCCGTTGTAATACGCGATGCCCTGGATCCACTGGGGCGGCATCTGCATATGCACCTTGCCAAGATACGCGCCGGTCCTGAGATCATAGCGGTAGAGATACCGGCCGCTTTCTTCGCCGACCCAGGAACACATCCAGACAGTCTTTGTGTCCGGATCCACCGCAATGCCTGAGCATTCCAGCTGACCGCTGCTTTCATCAAACGGAAATGTACGCTTCAGTGTGAGGGTATCCGCGTCATACACAGCGATCTGGATCTCTGAACCGACGCCGTCCATGAAATATTCCGCGCCGATATACAGCTCATTGTCATACACGTCAATGTCACCGATATGATTGACTGCTCTCTCATACCCCTGAAAGGGATCGGTGTTTTCAGCGATCACATTCCAGTCATGATCATATTTTGTCAGGGAAGCAGAACCGCTGACCCAGAAGGATTCACCGTCTGTGCAGACGCCCTGTCTGCCGCTGACTTCCCGGCAATCCTTCAGCGTATAGCTGTGGACAGGCAGCATTCCGTTCACATCATCTTCCGCTCTTCCGGACGGTTTCTTCTCCGTGCTGCACGCGCACAGAAGCAATACCGCGGCGGCTGCGCACTGTGTCTTATTCATCGTGTGCCCTCCTGTTCCATTATACAAAAACGGCAGACGTTCATCTGCCGCTGATCCTTAAGAAGATCAGAAGATCGCTCTGCGCTTCCAGTTTCCTTTCTGATACATAAAGAATGTCATCAGAGCGCCGCACGTCCAGCTGATCAGCATGGATACGTACATCATTGCGCAGTTGCCCTGCGGCAGCTCAGGTGTTTTGGAAAGCCATACCAGACCGTAGGCAAGCGGAATACGCAGCGCGACGGAGGAGATGATCGAGATCCACATCGGCGTCACGGTGTCGCCGGCACCTCTCATGATACCGGAAAGACACTGGGTCACTTCCATCAGGATATAGCCGACCGCGATGATGCGCATCATGTTGTTGCTTAAGGTGATCAGTTCTTCGGTATCGGTGAAGATCGCCATCAGATGCTTGCCGAGCACCAGGATCAGTCCGGTCAGAACTGCCGAGATGCCCATGGCGGCAAGGGTCCCCTTCTTTGCGCCGTCCAGCACCCGGTTCATCTGCTTCGCGCCGATGTTCTGACCGGCAAATGTGGTCATGGCAGCACCGAAGGAGAATGCCGGCAGCATGACGAAGCCGTCAATTCGCATGACGATAACGTTGGCTGCGATGAACAGTTCGCCGAAGCTGTTGGTCAGCGACTGTACGACGATCATGGACATGGAGAAGATCGCCTGGGTCACGCCGGAAGGCAGACCGAGATGAACCAGCTTGTTGATATAGAAGGATTCCGGGATCAGATATTCCTTTTTCAGATCGAAGATCGTCTGCATGCGGGTCAGCTTCCAGAGGGAAAGCGCAGCGGAAACGAACTGGGCGATGATCGTTGCCCAGGCAACGCCGGCAACACCCATCCCCATGATCGCAACGAATACATAGTCGAGGATGATATTCAGCACGGTCGCAACAAGCAGATAGATCAGGGCGCTGACAGAATCGCCAAGGCCTCTCAGGACGCCGCTGAGGATGTTGTACAGACCGCCTCCGGCAGCGCCGAGGAAGATGATGGTCAGATACTGGTTGCACCACTCAATGATCGATTCCGGCGTATTCAGCAGGTTGAGAAGCGGTCTTGCGATGAAGGGTCCGATCGCCATGATCACGATCGAAGCGACGATGGTGCTCGTGATGCAGGCGCCGATCGTCCGCGACAGTTCATCGCGCTGTCTCGCGCCGTAGTACTGGGATACCATGATCCCCGCTCCGGTCGCAATACCCATGAACAGGACCAGCATCAGGTTCAGGATCGGGCCGGCACTGCCGACCGCTGCCAGAGCATTGTCGCCGACAAAACGTCCGACGATAATACTGTCGACGGTATTATACAGCTGCTGGGCGACATTGCCGATCAGCATCGGTATCGTAAACAAAATGATGACCTTTACAGGCTCCCCTTTGGTCATATCGACCGGTTTAAACAGATTCATGATAATGGTCCCCTTTCTTCCATGTTCATTATACAGGAAACAGAACGATACTTACGACCCGTTTGACGCATTTCACAGCGTTGTGACAGCGTCCGGATACTCCGTTCCTTCTTTCTGTTTCAGTGAAATATTTTCTGCCTTGAAGTCTTCAATAAACGAAGGCTTGAAGGTTATATCGGTAGCTGTGACATCGATGTTCTCCATCGTAAAGTCAGATAAATGATAATGCGCCGCGTCTTCCCTGACATTGAAAAACGTATCACAGCTGAACGTACAGTTCCGGATGGTCACGTGTCTGCCTTCGGAAGGCGGCAGATCCTCCCTTCCCTGCAGGTCGAAGAACTGCATCCAGGGATTGATGTTCAGGAAATTCGCACATCTGCCTCTGACATCCTCCATCCGCACGTATTCGTAGCACTGCGGCGTATCCGGCCGGAATTTCATCCACAGCAGGTTGTAGCCGGTGGATACGGTGATGCGGCGCAGGATGATGTTGCGGTCATACAGAGACTCTGAACCGAACGTCAGGCAGCCGTGCACAAAGCCGTATTCACAGTCTTCAATAATGATCCTCTCATTGCCTCCGCTGGTCTCATCCCGGTCTGCCCAGGGTCCTTTGCCGCCTTTGAGCGCGACCGCGTCGTCGTTGACCGCCATATAGCAGTTTTTCACCAGCACGTCGCTGCACGCGTCAATATCGATCGCGTCGGTGCTCGGTCCTTTGATCCCTTCATGCGGCGAAAGCATCCGGCAGCCGATGTATTTCACTCTTCTGCATTTGTAGATATGCGTCGTCCAGAAGGCTGCGTTCTGAAACGTAACGCCGCTGATCAGCACGTCTTCACTGCCGGAAATATACAGCAGTCTCGGCCGCTGTCCGTCTTTGTTCGTACAGTCCGGATTCCATTCTCTGCGAAGCCAGAATTCCCGCCAGAAGCGTTCGCCGCTGCCGTCGATCGTTCCTTCCCCGGCCAGTACAAATCCCTTCGCACCGGTCACGTTGATCAGAGCCGGAAAATATGTGCATGTCTGTCCTTCGATCCGCGTCGTGCAGAGCGGATAATCCGAGATATCATCACTGCCTTTGAGAACAGCTCCTGCCTTCAGATACAGACTGACAGCGTCGGGAAAAAACAGAGCACCGCTGCGGTATGTGCCTTCTTCGATCACGACCACGCCGCCGCCTTCTTCAGCCGCCTTGTCGATCAGATGCTGGATCGCTCTGGTCTGCAGCGTTCCGTCACTTTGAATACCGTTTTCACGGAACGAATACTGTTTTCCAAGCTGTGAAAGAGACGGCACGCTGGTGTCATAGAACCAGGAACTGATCTCTGTTCCGTCCGGGAAGTATTCTTTGGGCATATGATCACCTCCGTCTCTTCTATTCTACAATAGGAAGTGTGCTGATCCTGCCAAACTGCTCGGTTTTGTCCATGTATTTTAGGCATGATCAAAGATATACTGAAAGAAGCAGGCATCCCTCAGAAAGGATGCCGGGAGTAATACACATGGATAAACAGAAAAAAGATGCGAAAACAGTTGATCAGGAACGCATGAAGGCATTTCAGGAGATGAGCTCCGGACTCCGCAAACAGGGTTACCGCCAGTTTTCCATGGCTGTCGGCAATGAGCGGGCAAACAGATTTTCCCTGACGCTTGCCGTGCCGGTATGCGGACTGGGACTGGTGCTGTACATGCTGCTGAGTCCGCAGGCAGGGATCGGCTTCCGTTCCCTGAAGGACAGTCTGATGTTCCTTGTATACATCATCCTGATGCTGTCAGCCAAAGAGCTGATCCGGGCAGTCGTATGGATCATCTTCGGGCATATTGACTACAAAGCCATTGAATTCGGCATCATGAAGGATACCTTTGCGCCTTCCGTCAACTGCCTTGTTCCGATTCCGAAAAAGGCGTATATGGCAGGCAATATCCTGGCTGTTGTGCTTGCGGCGATCGTGCCGTTTATCATCGGCATCACCTGCGGATCATTCTCACTGATGCTTGCGGCGGCACTTCTCATCATGATGTCAGCCGGCGATTTCCTGCTTCTGTTCGCTCTGATAAAACACAGATCCAGCAGAAAGGATCAGATGATCTGCGACATGCCCGGACAGTCCGGATGCATGCTGTTTGAAAAATAACGAAAAGAGGAAAGCTATGTACCAGGGGAATCCATTATACGGAAAAAAGTGGGCTGTCTGCGGCGACAGCTTCACTGCCGGCGTGACCGGCAGCGTCATTGAAGAAGGCCGTTATCAGGGAAAGAATTATGCCTATCCGTATCTGATCGGCAACCGGAATGACATGGAGATCGTATCCTTCTTCATGGGCGGCAGAACGATCGCCTTCCCGGAAGACGGCACATTCCACAACAGTCTCACCGATCCGGAAGCAGAATGGTATTATCAGAACATTCCTGCGGACAGTGACTATATCACCCTGTATCTGGGCATCAACGATTCCCATCATGAACACGGCAAAGGCGGTGACGGTGAAGACCCGCGCGGCATCATCCCGCTCGGCACGATCGATGACGATACCGTGCATACCTATTACGGAGCATGGAACGTCGTGCTGAAGTGGCTGATCGTCAACCGTCCCTTCGCGCATATCGGCATTCTCGTCTCCAACGGCTGCGACCGGGAAGCATACCGGACTGCCCAGATCGAGATCGCGGAGAAATACGGCATTCCGTATATCGATATGAACGGCGACAGACATACGCCGGTCATGATCCGCTCCCAGAATCCGAAGATCTCCGAGGAAGTCAAACAGATGGTCAAGCTGAAGCAGGCTGTGAATTACCCTTCCAATACCCACCCCAACGACAAGGCACATGAATTTGAATCATGGTTTATTGAAGACTTCCTGAGAAGGATATAACAAGAAAGGTGAATGAAAATGAATCCGACAATCAAAGGTGAAAATTGCGGCTACTGCCAGGGAGGAGAACTGCTTGCGGCATTCGGCATCAAGATCTGTGATCTTGACGTCAGCCAGCTGATCCTCTTCAAGGAACAGAGCCATCCGGGAAGATGCATCGTCGCGTACCAGGATCATGTCAGTGAAATGGTCGATCTGAGTGATGATGACCGGAACCGCTTCTTCGCGGACGTCAACAGAGCAGCGAAAGCGCTGCATAAAGTATTCCATCCGGACAAGATCAACTACGGCGCATACGGCGACACCGGCTGCCATCTGCACATGCATCTGGTACCGAAGTACAAAGATGAATTTGAATGGGGCGGCGTCTTCGCGATGAATCCCGGTCAGAAATATCTGAGCGAAGAAGAATACGCGAAGATGATCGAAAAGATCAAAGCAGCACTCTGAACCAGATCACAGAGATCTGGTTTTTCTTTTCCGAAAAAAGAAAAGACCGCTGTTTCCAGCGGTCAGGTAAATACAGATCAGAGATGGAAATAACGGGCAGCGTTGTTGTAGCTGATGCCTTCTACGATCTTCTTCAGAGAAGCTTCGTAGTTCGGGTATTCACCGTTTTCCACCCAGCTGCCGATCATGTTGCACATGATGCGGCGGAAGTAGTCATGACGCGCATAAGAGAGGAAGGAGCGGGAGTCTGTCAGCATGCCGACAAAGTTGCCGAGAAGACCGAGGTTCGCAAGCGCGCGCATCTGATCTTCCATGCCGCTCTTCGTGTCGTTGAACCACCATGCGGAACCGAGCTGGATCTTGCCCGGGACTTCATCGCCCTGGAAGCAGCCAAGCATCGTGCCGAGCAGTTCATTGTCGACCGGGTTCAGGGAATAGAGGATCGTCTTCGGGCATTCGCCGTTCTGATCCAGTTCGGAGAGCAGGTCAGCGATGCTCTGACCGCAGCTGTTCTGCGCGATCATATCGAAACCTGTATCCGGTCCCAGTCTTCTGTACATGCGCTCATTGGCATTTCTGTGGCAGGAGAAGTGCAGCTGCATCGCAATGTTGAGGCGGTGATACGCCTTGCCCAGCGCAACGAGAACTGCTGTCTGATAGATCTCAGCTTCTTCTGTTGTGATCGTTTCGCCGTTCATGACTTTTGCATAGACAGCGTTGACTTCTTCCGGTGTGCCCTTGCGGTACGGGATATAGTCCAGACCGTGGTCACTTGCCCGGCAGCCCATCTCAGCGAAGAATTCCAGACGCTCCAGCAGAGCAGCGATCACTTCGTCGGCTGTCTCCAGCTTTTCTTTTCCGACGCTCTTCGCCAGCAGCGCGATGTAATCGCAGAAGCCTTCCTTGTTGATGTTGATGGCTTTGTCAGGACGGAAGGACGGACATACCTTGACTTTGATCGTATCGTCTTCTTTGATCTTCTTGTGCCATTCCAGAGAATCGACAGGATCGTCTGTCGTACCGACAAACGCAACATTGGACTGCTCGACCAGACCTCTGACAGTCATCTTCGGATCGTTCTGCAGCATGTCGTTGCACTTGTCCCAGATCTCTTTCGCATTGTCAACGGTCAGCGGTTCCTCGATGCCGAAGTATTTGTGCAGTTCCAGGTTGCACCAGTGATACATCGGGTTGCCGATCGCCATTTCCAGCGCTTCCGCGAATTTCATGAAACGCTCGAAGTCAGGCTTGTCGCCGGTGATGTAGTCTTCCGGAACACCGTTGGAACGCATGACTCTCCACTTGTAGTGGTCGCCGAAATAGGTTCCATCAGGATTCTTTCCGCCCAGCCAAACTTCCGCAAGATTGCTGAAGCGGCGGTTCTCATAGATCTCCTTCGGGGAAATGTGGCAGTGATAGTCTACCAGCGGCATTTTGTCAGCGTAGTCGTGGAACAGATGCTGTGCAGTCTCTGTTTCCAGAAGGAAATTCTTGTCCATAAATGGTTTCATACTGTTTGCCCTCTCATCTCTTGATATCATAATTCATATTCATCAGGTTGCGGATCGTTTCGACATCGTCGACGATATTTCCGTCACCGTGAATGGTGTGCTTGATGACACTGGAAGCGACCGCGAAGTTCACCATGTCCATCGGTTTGTAGTCGTTCATCATGGCATAGATCAGACCGCTCGCGAAGGCGTCGCCGCCGCCGACACGGTCAAGAATATTGAATGTGAACTTGCGGCTTTCAAACGTATGTCCCTGATACCACATGTAAGCCATCAGGCTGTTTTCACTTCCTGAATGCGCATAGCGGACATGGCGGGCAATGCATTTGATATTCGGATATTTCTTTACAAAGACCTGGAAGATCTCATCCTGCTCCTCATAGCTCGGATGCATGGATACGCCGTCTTTCCAGTCTCCTTTGGAAGGATCGCTGTCATCTTTGTACAGATGGTACGGTTCAATGCCGAACAGCACGTCGACATATGGCAGACACTGCGTGCAGTAGTCTCTTGCCTCTTCCCATGTCCAAAGCAGGGAACGGAAGTTTCCGTCAAAGCTGACGGTCAGTCCCATTTCCTTTGCCTTCTTCATCAGACGCAGCGTGAATTCCGCGCAGCTCGGGCTCAGGGCCGGCGTGATGCCGGACAGATGCAGCCAGTCATAGCCTTCCAGCAGAGCTTCCTCGTTGATCCCGGAAAAATCAAATTCCGAGATCGCGCTGTGCTTGCGGTCATAGGTAACGCGGGAAGGACGGATGCCGTAGCCGGTCTCCAGATAGTAGACGCCCATCCGGTTGGTCGGCGTCTGCTGCGGCGTGGAAAGAATGATCGGGGTGCAGTGTACGTCGTTGCTGCGCAGCATGCGGATCGCACTCTTGCCGAGTGAATTGTCCGGAACAACACTGAAGAATGTGCTGTCTACTTTCAGGTTGGCAAGGGCCAGCGCGATATTGGCTTCACTGCCGCCGTAGCTGATCTCAAAATTCGTCGCTACCCGAATCTTATCATAGTTCGGCGGGGTCAGTCGCATCATTACTTCACCGAAGGTAATAAACCGTTTTCCTGTGTATTCATTCAGCAGAGGATTATGATGCATCATAGTGGTTTTCTCCTGTTCTGTCATAAGCCGGGTCCTCAGCGCTGAATGCGTCCGGATCCGTCGCCGCCGGCGAGTTTTTCAACTTCTGCGACTGTCATCATGTTGTAGTCGCCTTCGATCGTGTGTTTCAGAGCGGATGCCGCAACTGCGAATTCAACAGCTTCCTGTGTGGTTTTGCCGCTGAGCAGCGCATAGATCAGTCCGCCGCCGAAGCTGTCGCCGCCGCCGACACGGTCGATGATCCGCAGTTCATACTTCTTGGAGAAGCAGTATTCATCGGACGCAGCGTCATACAGCATCGCGCTCCAGCCGTTGTCAGACGCGCTGTGAGATTCTCTCAGCGTGATCGCAACTTTCTCGAAATTGAATTTGTCTGCCAGCTGCTTTGCAACGGACTTGTAGCCGTCATGGTTCAGCTGACCGCCGTAGATATTCGTCGCTTCCGCTTCAATGCCGAAGACGTCTTTTGCGTCTTCTTCATTGGAGATGCAGACATCGACATACTGGCAGAGGTCTGTCATGGCTGCTCTTGCCTGTTCGCGTGTCCACAGTTTGCCGCGGTAGTTGAGGTCGCAGGAGATCTTGATCCCCTTTGCCTTGGCTGCCTTGCATGCCTGACGGCAGATCTCAACAACGTTCTCGCCAAGCGCCGGCGTGATGCCTGTGAAATGGAACCAGTCAGCGCCTACGAAGATCTCATCCCAGTTGAAGTCTTCCGGCTGGGCAAGCTGGATCGCACTGTTGGCACGGTCGTAAATGCATACGCTGCCGCGCTGGGAAGCACCCTTTTCATTGTAGTAAATACCGACGCGTTCGCCGCCGCGGACGATCTTTGTCGTATCAACGCCGTATCTGCGCAGGCTGTTGACGGCTGCCTGACCGATCGCGTGAGCCGGAAGCTTTGTCACAAACGCAGCGTCCATGCCGTAGTTGGCGAGGGAGACCGCAACGTTCGCTTCACCGCCGCCGAATGTAAATTCAAGTGTGTTTGCCTGTACAAAGCGTTCATAGTTGAACGGCTGCAGGCGGACCATCAGTTCTCCAAATGTAATTACTCTCATGTTCTTATCCTCGTATTCTGTCAACAATACAGCTGATCGATAAAGCTTTGTTTACAATTGTCTGTACATATCTTCAAGCATCAGACGCGAGCTTACCGCGTTCTCATTGCTTGTATTCTCCAGTGTTGCCTGGATGAACGGCTTGCGGGTCTTCATAAACCGCAGGATCTCTGTATAATCCATCAGACCGTGTCCTGCCGCAACGCTCTTCAGATCGTCCCCTTCCGGAATGAAATCCTTCAGGTGTACGACTGCGATGTCATCGCCGAGAAGGTTCATCGTCTCATCAAAGACTTTTGCCCGTTCGTCAATGTTGCCCGGATACAGCAGATTGACCGGATCGAAGATGATCCTCAGATTCGGACTGCCGATCGCATCCAGCACTGTTCTGGCTCTGCGGGCATCGTATACGATATGTTTCCAGACCGGTTCGATCGCCATGCTGACGCCGTATTTCTCAGCGCATTCCACGACCGGCGCAAGTCCTTTGATGAATGTTTCCAGAGCTTCTTTGGAATGCGTATTGGCATCCATTTTATACTGGGCGTTCGGAGCGCCTGTTTCCGTACCGACAACGGAAGCTCCAAGCAGAGAAGCCACCCGGATATTGCCGTAGTACTTCGCCTGGATCTCCTTCAGTTTGTCCGGATCGGGATGCGCCAGGTTGAGGTAACATCCCAGCACAGCGACATCCAGATCATTCTTCGCGAATACCCGTTTGGTGTATTGTGCCAGTCCCTCAGTCAGCGCGCAGTGATCAAATGTGATGCCTGCCATCACTTTGGAAAATGCCAGATGAACACATGTGAACCCTTCTTCTTTTGCCTTTGCGGCCCGCGCTTCCATGGTTTTCTGTTCCGCGTCAAGAGACGCGTTTACATCATGAAGACGTATACCCAGCTGCATACAGCACTCTCCTTTCTGAAATCTTACAGTACAACGCCGTCCTTGAAGATCGAGATCTCCCGGAAGCCTTTGCGCTCGGTGCATGTCTTTTCACCGGAAGCGACGCGGATCACCTGGTCAAGCAGGTCTGCCGCCGCTTCATCGAGCGTCTTTTCGCCGTCCGCAACAACTCCGGCATTGAAGTCGATCCAGTTGGATTTCTTTGTTGCCAGCGGTGTATTTGTCGCGATCTTCATCGTCGGAGCCGGTGCGCCGAACGGTGTTCCGCGGCCGGTCGTAAACAGGATCATATGAGCTCCGGCAGCTGTCAGGGCTGTCGCGGAAACAAGATCGTTGCCAGGTCCGTACAGCAGGTTCAGTCCCTTTGTTGTCACAGCGTCGCCATAGCCGATGACGTCGCGGATCGGTGCTGTACCGCCTTTCTGGACACAGCCGCAGCTCTTGTCTTCCAGAGTGGTGATGCCGCCCTGTTTGTTGCCTGGTGAAGGATTGTCATAGACAACTTCATTATGGGAAATGAAATAGTTCTTGAATCCGTTGAGCATGTCGGATGCCTTCTGGAATACCGCGTCATTGACGCAGCGGTTCAGCAGGAAGCTTTCCGCACCGAACATTTCCGGTACTTCCGTCAGCACTGTCGTGCCGCCCATGGATGTCAGGATATCGGAGAAACGTCCGACTGTCGGATTGGCAGTGATGCCGGACAGTCCGTCCGAGCCGCCGCACTTCATGCCGACGACAAGCTCGCTGACAGGAATTTCTTCTCTCTGGAATTTTGCCGCGAAAGCAGCGCATTTCTCGAGGCATTCTCTGCCTGCTTCGAGTTCATCCTCGACGTGTTGGCATGTCAGGAACTGGACCCGTTCGGGATCATAGTCACCCAGTTCAGCCAGGAACTGTTCATGCGTCAGGTTCTCGCAGCCAAGGCTCAGGACCAGGACAGCGCCTGCATTCGGATGTCTTGTCAGCGCCGCAAGAAGCTTTCTTGTCTGCGCATGGTCATGTCCGGTCTGCGAGCAGCCGAACGGATGAGTAAATGTATAGATGCCGTCGATCGATCCGGTCACAAGATCCTGGTTGTCGCGGACAAGCGCTTTGGCAACGTCGTTGACGCAGCCGACTGTCGGGATGATCCAGATCTCGTTGCGGATCGCCGCTTTGCCGTCAGCCCGGCGGAATCCCTGGAACGTGCGCGGTTCCAGCGGCTTCAGCTGAACGTTTGACGGGCAGTAGTTATATTCTACTTCACCGGACAGATTCGTAGCCATGTTGTGAGTATGCACCCAGGTGCCTTTGGCGATATCCTTTGTGGCATGGCCGATCGGAAGTCCGTACTTCATGATCATGCTGCCTTCAGGAATATCAGTCAGAGCCGCCTTGTGTCCCTGCGGGATGTCTTCTTTGATCTCAACGCCGAGGAAAACCGTTCCGGCCGGGATCGGATGCAGCGCAACGGCTACATTATCCGTTTCGTTGATCCGGATAAAATCAAGCATTTGCTTCTCCCTTCGCAAGCGCGCATGCGTATGCTTTCAGAACGCCTTCTGTACGGATCATTTCCAGAGCCTTTGCGGCAGCTTCTTCGAAGCCGGCAACAGTTGTCAGGTCCATGCCCCACATGCGCTCATCAGTCATGACCGCGTGTGTCAGCGTCTTCGCATCATCATTTCTGTGATCATAGAAGAATTCCAGAACGAAGCGGTCATCATTGATCGTATATGTGTTGCCCGCAGGTCTTCTGCAGACAAGTCCTTTTTCATTCAGTTCCTGAATGTCATTGGAATAGAATGCCATGTAAGCTGCGAAGCTGGTCGTCAGGCAGACAGGCAGTTCACCCTTTTCCTCGACATATTCCAGGAAGCTGGGCAGATCTCTTGCCTTCCACTTCGATGTGGAGTTGAGGGAAATGCTCATCAGTTCGTGGTTGACGAACGGGTTGTTGAAGCGGTCCTGGACAGCGCCTGCGAATGCGTACAGGTCGTCCTTGTCAAGCGGCAGAGTCGGGATGACTTCGTCGTAAAGCATCTTGTTCATGAAGCCGAGAACGGTCTCGTTTTCCATGCACTCACGGACGATGTCAAAGCCGGCAAGATATGCACCGAGCACGAAGCCGGTGTGGGCGCCGTTGAGGATGCGGACTTTGCGCTTCTTATACGGTGTGACATCCGGTACGACCGGGCAGTTGAGACCTGCCTTTTTGAACGGCAGCTTTTCTTCCAGCCATGCCGGTCCTTCAATATTCCATACGCCGAATACTTCGCCGACATCGATCAGCGCGTCGCTGTAGCCGTTTTCTTCTTCCAGACGGGCAACTTCCTGCGGATCGCGGATGCGTCCCGGAACGATGCGGTCTACGAGTGTGGAACAGAATGTGCAGTCTTCATTGACATACTTTCTGAAGCCTTCTTCCAGTCCCCACTGGTCAATGTACTGGTTGACGCACTTCAGCAGTTCTTTGCCGTTGTTGTCGATCAGCTCGCAGGAGAGAATGACCAGACCATTCTGTCCGGCTTTCCATCTTGCATACAGGCACTGTGTCAGTTTGCCGGGGAAGGAGGATGCCGGACGGTCGTTCAGCTGGCAGGCGGGATCATAAACGATGCCTGCTTCTGTTGTATTGGATACGACATATTCAAGATCCGGGCTCTTTGAAACTTCCAGCATGGCGTCAAAATCTTCACTGTCATACGGATTCAGACAGCGGGAAACGACGGAGATGACACGCTTGCGGTCAACCTTTTCACCGTTCTCACGGCCGCGCAGATAGAGTGTGTAAAGACCTTCCTGATCGTTGATGATGTCATGCAGCGCACCGCTGATCGGTGTGACAAGAACGCACTTTCCATTCCAGCCTGCTTTCTCATTGGATACGTCAAACCAATAGTCGGCGAATGCACGGAGGAAGTTGCCTTCTCCGAACTGCAGTACCTTTTCAGGCGCCTGTTCCAGAATATATCCGTTATATCCGGATTCTTTCAGAACAGCATAATTTAACTTCTTCATGTTCCTTTTTCTCCTTACGCAATTATTAAACAAAAAGTGAAGATACATACGTACCTTCACGGTTATGCTCATGGCACGTACTCAAATCTGCGGTTGATCCACATTTTGCACAGACCGATCCACTGCCGGCATGATTCGTCGGGTGTCTCGACTTCCTGAGTACATGTGGATATTCCATGTACGCCTTTTTCAAATAAGTGATATTCAAACGGCACGCCGTTTCTGCGCAGCGCCGCTGCCAGCATCATGCTGTTCTCCGGAAGTACGCTTTCATCTTCACCGCCGTGCCAGATGAACGCCGGCGGGAAATCCGCAGTCACATGATCCGGAATATGCAGTTTGTCTGCCTGTTCCCTGCTTCCTCCGGTCAGCCATTTCACTGATTCACTGTGGGAGTATTCTTTTGTGCTGATGACCGGATAGCACAGGATCATTGCGTCCGGACGCACGCTGCTGTCAAATCCGAAGTCCGGATCATTCCACAGCGCTGCCAGACTTGCCGCAAGATGTCCTCCTGCGGAGAATCCCATGACTGCGATCTTCGTCGGATCAACATGCCATTCTTCCGAACGGGCACGGATGATCCGGACTGTTTCCGCCAGTTCTTTTAACGG
Organism: Solobacterium sp.; assembly: GCA_024680365.1. Lineage (GTDB taxonomy): Bacteria > Bacillota_I > Bacilli_A > Erysipelotrichales > Erysipelotrichaceae > Bulleidia. Next base: position 19,081 of record JAILCN010000028.1, on the reverse strand, counting down.
CCTGTAGCCGGAGGCTTTCTCGCCGCAGGAATATTCAGGGATGAATACCTGATAGCCCATCGAGAGGAATTCAAATGCGACAGGATCCTTCTCACGGGGAGAACGCCAGCGGTATGCACCGCCCGCGCACAGCACGAGTGCCGGACGGATCCTGTGCGCTTTTAATGTCTCATAGTCTTCCTGCAGATAACAGCGGACTTCCGCGTCGTGTGCCTGAAAGCTGATCTGCTTCATTACGGCTGTTTTCCGATGTATGCAAGGATTCCGCCGTCAACATACAGAATATGTCCATTGACGAAATCTGACGCATCAGATGCCAGGAATACTGCAGGTCCCTGCAGATCTTCCGGAGTTCCCCAGCGCTCTGCCGGTGTCTTTGCGACAATAAACTGGTCAAACGGATGTCTGGAACCGTCAGGCTGTCTTTCTCTTAACGGAGCTGTCTGCGGTGTAGCGATGTATCCGGGACCGATGCCGTTGCACTGAATATTGTATGCACCATATTCTGAGCAGATATTCTTTGTCAGCATCTTCAGACCGCCTTTGGCAGCTGCATATGCGGATACTGTTTCTCTGCCGAGTTCGGACATCATCGAGCAGATGTTGATGATCTTGCCGTGTCCCTTCCTGATCATGCCGGGAATCACAGCCTTTGCACAGATGAACGGAGCATTCAGGTCAACATCAACGACCTGACGGAAATCAGCAGCACTCATCTCTGTCATAGGAATACGTTTGATGATGCCCGCGTTATTGACAAGAATGTCAATTGTTCCGAGATCTTCTTCGATCTTTCTGACAAGTTCAGCAACCTGAGCTTCATCACAGCAGTCAGCGATATATCCTTTTGCGTCAATACCGGCAGCCTTGTAATTTGCAAGACCTTTCTGCAGTGATTCTTCGTTCAGGCAGTTGAATGCGATCTTTGCGCCTGCTGCGGCATATGCTTCTGCAATTGCGAATCCAATGCCGTATACAGCTCCGGTGATCAGAGCAACTTTGCCGTCAAGGCGGAATTTGTTCATATCCATAGTTCAGACCTCCTATAAGAGCTCATTGGGCTTCAGGTTGTCCATATCGTCGAACGCCTGATTTTCGCCGCCCATTGCCCAGATAAATGTGTAGTTTGACGTGCCGCATCCGCTGTGGATCGACCATGACGGTGAGATAACGGCGTCAAAGTTCTTCATGACGAGATGTCTTGTTTCTTTCGGCTGTCCCATCAGATGGATCACAGCCTGATCTTCAGGAATCTCGAAGTATGTGTATACTTCCATGCGTCTTTCATGCGTATGGCTGGGCATCGTGTTCCAGACACTGCCTTCCGCCAGCTGCGTAAGTCCCATGGAAAGCTGGCATGTCTCCAGTACATCCGGGTGGATAAACTGGTTGATGACACGCTTGTTTGCGAATTTTTCTTCGCCTGTCGGACGATGATTCGCGTTGTCAAATGACAGGAACGTTGTCTTGCATTCTTTGTGAGCCGGTGTGGAAGCGACATAGAATTTCGCCGGATTTTCCGGATCATCGCTTTCGAAATACACTTCTTTCACACCTTTGCTGATGTAAAGGCAGTCTTCATAGCCCAGTTCATAACGGACGCCGTCCGTTGTGACTGCACCCTTGCCGCCCAGGTTGAACAAACCTGCTTCACGGCGTTCAAGGAAGTACTCTGTTCCGAAGTTTGCCCAGATATCAATGCCCTTGTCGATGGACACTTTCTCATGTACCGGCATGATGCCGAGAATGACCATGCGGTCTACATGGGAATAGGTTGCCTTGACAGTATCAGCGACATAAAGGTCTGTGATCAGGAACTCATTGCGGAGTTCTTCGGTCGTATAGCGCTTTACATCATTGGGGCTTGCTGAATAACGAATATCCATATATCGTCTCCTGCCCTCATTCAATTACTTTTTCCGTTTCAGCATCAAACAGGTACATGCTTCTGTCCGGAATCGTAAATTCGACGACGCTGTCTGCTTCAGGTGTGTCATGCGGGTCGACCTTCAGGATCGCCTTGTCTTCACCTGTTGTGATATAGACGTTGGTGTTGTCACCAAGCATTTCTGTCAGTTCAACATCAGCTCTGACTTTTGCGCCTTCGTGTTCAGGCACCAGCTCGATCGCTTCCGGACGGAATGCGAATACGATCTCCTTGCCTTCATACTCAGCTGCTTTTGCTCCAAGTCTCTTGGAGATGTCAATTGTGTTGTCGCCGAACTTGATCGTTCCCTTTGTTACGATGCTCTTGACGAAGTTCATCGGAGGTTCTCCGATAAATCCTGCTACGAATACGTTAGCCGGGTTGAAGTACAGATCATACGGTGTACCGATCTGCTGTACATAGCCGTCCTTCATGACGACGATCCGGTCAGCCAGTGTCATAGCTTCTGTCTGGTCGTGGGTAACATAAATCGTTGTAGCGCCTGTTTCCTTATGGATCTGGGCAATTTCAGAACGCATCGTAACACGCTGCTTCGCGTCAAGGTTGGAAAGCGGTTCGTCCATCAGGAAGATACCGACCTTGCGGATGATCGCACGTCCGATCGCGACACGCTGACGCTGTCCGCCGGAAAGCGCACGCGGCAGTCTGTCCAGGTAATCTGTAAGTCCGAGGATCGCTGCTGTCTTTTTAACTTTTTCTTCAATTACTTCTTCATCAACACCCTGCAGTGTCAGGCCAAAAGCGATATTGTCAAATACTGTCATCTGCGGGTACAGAGCGTAACTCTGGAAAACCATCGCCACCTCACGCTCACGCGGGCCAAGTTCATTTGCACGGTTTCCGTTGATCAGGAAGTCACCATTCGAAATATCCTCAAGGCCGGCGATCATACGCAGTGTTGTGGATTTTCCGCAGCCGGAAGGACCGACAAATACGATAAATTCACCTTTTTCGATTTCCAGATTGAAATCGTGGACTGCATGATATCCGTTAGGATAGATCTTATTGATGTTCTTCAGTGTTATATATGCCATAGAATATCGCCTCCTAGCGTATGTATGTATGACTTTGCATGATCTTTACAAAAATACTTTTGAACTGTCTGAATCAGCAGCTTCATAGGTCGTATCACTCCGATAGTTTTTCGGCGATACCCCGTATCTGCTTTTGAACAGTTTTGAGAAATACAGCGGATCACTGAACCCGCTCTGACGCGCGATCTGTGAAATGTTCATGCCGTCGCCGCTGATTGCCAGATTCTTTGCAGCATTTTCCAGCCGCTTCTGAGTCAGGAACTGCTTTGGCGTTACGCCCACTTCATTTTTGAAGATCCGCTTCAGATACTCTGTACTGAACGGCAGTGTTTCAAGCGCTTCATTCAGATCATAGTTCGGATCTGAATAGTTATTCAGAATACTGTCTGTGATCTGCTGAATGATATCACTGTATTTTTTCTGCCCTTTTTCCAGAGTTTCAATCATTGTAATGATCAGCTGAGAATAGATCGGAATCAGTGAAGCACTGACCGACTGATTGATTGAATAGTAGTAATACAATGCACAGAAAGCATCACACACATACTTGTTGTCCGGGCAGTTGATCACCACCGGATGATCAATGTTCAGCGTGCAGTCTTTCATCGTTACATGAATATTGGTAAACCCTTCGTCTCCCAGGTTTGAATGCGGAATCATCGGAGGAATGATCGTGATGCTTCCTTCCGAATACGGGAGCACCTGATCAGAGAAGACAAACTTGCCGCTGCCGCTTGTGCAGTACACAAGTTCCCATGTCTGATGAAGGTGTTTTGTGACGGAATATGTCAGCAGATGCTTGCCGACATAAACAACATCATTCATTGCTTCCCTCCTGTCCTCTTCGTTTCACTTCGGTGTACGCCAGTACAAACGGCGCAACACCTTTGGCATCATTTTCCACGACAGGCTCAGAAATGTAGTATTCATAAGAGCCGTCACGGCGCCTGTTGTTTTCCGGACCAAGTCCTGCCACCAGACAGATGCCGCCGAGATTCAGACCATTCTCTGTGAATGTCAGATACCGGTTCATGATGCCGTTGAAAGTTTTTTCTCCAAGGACTGCGTAAGATTCATCCAGAATGGAAAGACGGCTGCCTTTCAGCATTGCGTAGGCCATCATGGCACTGCCGCTTGTCTCCAGGTAATTGCCCTCTTCACCCGGTCTGTCAGGGACCTGCCAGTACATGCCTGTTTCTGCATCGGCATACGTGCGCATCGATTCCATCAGACCTCTGAATACCGGAACAAGCTTTTCCTTCTGATCTCCGTCCGGCAGGATCTCCATCAGGTCCGCCATTGCGACAGCGAACCATCCGAGCGACCTGAGCCAGAAATTCCGGGAACAGCCGGTTTCCGGATCTGCCCAGAAGGCTGTCTTCGATGCGTCATAGCCATGGAAATACAGGCCCTTTTCAGAATCACGCATTCTTTTCTGTACGGTCAGGATCTGACTGACCGTGTCTGTGCAGTCTCCGCTGCCAAAATTCACATTGTACAGCGCATAGAATGGCTGAGCCATATAGATACCATCCAGCCAGACCTGGTTGGGGTAAATGGCTTTGTGCCAGAAACTGCCTTCATATGTTCTTGGCTGCACCTGCAGCTGCTGATACAGAACATCTGCCGCAAGACGGTATTTTTCTTTTCCTGTCCTGCGGTACATCTCAAACAGAACTCTTCCTTCGTTGATATCGTCCAGGTTCGCCTTATCCGGCTCCAGGGTGAGGATGGAACCATCCTCCTGAACATAGAAATCTGTGACCTGTTCGGCAAAATCCGCATAGCGTTCATCGCCGGTGATCCGGGTCATTTCCATGAGTGCTGTCAGCATGCACCCGTCAATATAGTTCCAGGTACCTTTTTTGCCTTCCCGCAGCTTTTCCAGATTCCACATCGTTCTTTCCGGTGTGGATTCTTCAACAAGGCGGAGTACATAGGCATCAATTCTGGTGTAGTCTGTCATGCATCAAACTCCTTTGTTGTAAGCGTTTCGTAGTTCTGCGCGATCAGAGGTTCTCCGTCAACGCCTTCAAGTCTGACATTGCTGACTGAGATCTCTCCTACATTGTTGATATATAAGCCCATGCGGCACTGCGGTTTTGCGAATTCCATCATGGCAGGAACAGCCGGTTTTGCGTCTTCGGCATAGGTGAACTGAATATTCTCAAGTTCAACTTTTTCGATCGGGCTTTCCGGCAGACCATCGATGTAGCAGGCAGCCGCTTCGGTTCCCGTGCACACCATATTGCGGAATCTGAAATGTCCGAGATGCGGTGTTCTGTCGTCAACAGGCAGAGCTTCGCGGCTCCACACGTATTCCGAATGCGCATCCGGATCTACGCAGTTGTACCACATGTTGATCACGATCGGCGTCTTGACTCTGTCCATCAGGATGTTGTCAAAGAGCACCTCCGTGATAATGCTGTCTTTGCCTCTTCCGCGTCTTGTCTTGATCCGCAGACCTCTGTCCGTTTCACGGAACAGGCATTGTGTTACTGAAACATTTTTGATACCGGCAGACAGCTCGCTTCCGAGCGTCAGCGCACCATGTCCGAATTCCATCAGACAGTTGCGGATGGTATGATTTTCAGCCGGTACTTTGTACTTCCTGGCCATATCGATCTTGCCCGATTTGACTGCGATGCAGTCATCGCCGACCGAGAAACGGCAGCCGATGATATCAACATCTTTGCAGCTCTCCGGATCGATCGCATCCGTATTCGGAGAAATTTTCGGTGCAGAGACCAGACAGTTGAGAATGGATACTCTGTTTGAGAAATACGGGTGAATATGCCACGAAGGACTGTTGCACACGGTAATTCCATGCAGAGTGATATCCTCACACCTGTTCAGGAAGATGTCGCGCGGACGCTTTGCAGGAAAATTCCTGAATTCCTTCCACCAGTCTCCGTTCTGTCCATTGCCGTCGATCTTTCCCTGGCCAACGACCGCGATGTCACTGACATACGCACCAAACAGCAGCGACTGATAGGAATCTTCTTCAATTCCCTCAAATCCAGCGAACGGAATGCCATTGGCAACGCCCGGAATGATCGGATAGCGCTCACGCTCTGTGGAGCCGAGCAGCACTGCGTCTTTTTCCAGTTCGATGGTTATGTGACTTCTTAATGACAGAGGGAATGTCAGATAAGTGCCTGCAGGAAAGACAAGCCTTCCTCCGTCCGGCAGCATGTTGATCGCTGCCTGGATCGCCGCCGTATCCTCATGTTTGCCGTCACCTCTGGCTCCGAAGTCTCTTACACTGACACAGCAGGATTCGGAAGCAGTTGTAAAAGTGACTTTTTCTTCTGTTTCACCTGTACGGATCACAGCTTCATAAGCTGTTTCAGGTGAAAGGCCGAAAAGTGAAAATACGTTTTCACAGCCGGAAAAAACTTCTTCCCCGTCGAGAGTAACTGTATATTCTTTCCCGCTGTAGTATGCAGCAGTATTTTCCAGTTCAAAACAGGCTGAACTGCTGCCGATGTACAAAGATTTCGTCATAGGGATTCTTTCCTGCTCATAGTTTTCCTGCTTTCGCGCTGGCAATGAGATTCCTGATATAGTTTTTCATTTCTGTAAACAGCAGGTCAAAGCCGAGATAGAACAGTCCGAACAGGATCGGTTCAACACCGAGTACGACCCGTTCCGTCTCGCCGCTTGCCGCAGCGAAAGCAGCATTGATCACAAAATAGAACGTATACACGAAGAACACGACGACTCCTGCATAGAGAATATTCAGTACAAAACTGAAGTATCCCCTCTTGTTCACCATGATCCACCGTTCATTCTCACCCTTCGTTTTTTCAAAGAAACGGAGCGCGGGATTGGTCAGAAGATCTGTTACCATGCCCATGGCGATCGCGGTGATCAGCAGCAGATCAAATACATCCGCCACATAAATGCTGAGTCCCCAGATGAAGAAGAAACATACTGCACCGGCAAACCAGAACTTGATTCCCAGCATCTTGATCCAGTGCGCAACATGAAATTTTGACTGGGAAGTATACTTGCGGAGTTCTTCCTGTGATACAACAGGCGAATTCTCTTCATTCGCTTCCACAAGATCACGTACTGCGTCTGATTTCAGATCATAGTAATCTGTTTCTTTTTCGATTTCCGGTTTTCTGAGTTTCTTTTTCTTCATGTATGTACCTGTATCCATACAGCCAGGACAGTCAGCTTCGCTTCCTGTCCGGACTGTATGTTCTGAATTTCATTATTCGGATAACTCGATACTGCCCATTGATCCGTTGTCTTCGACTTCAATCGATGTCTTGATCTTGCGGAGCATCTTCGTGTAGACCGGAAGAAGGCAGATCAGAACGATCGTAACAGCGAGAAGAATCAGATGCATACGCAGATAGTATTCAGCGTAAGCGATATAGGCTGTATTGCTGTTGACAATGATCGGGTTTACTTCACGTGAGATCGCTGCATAGATCTGTCTCAGGTAGAAGAAATCCGCAAACGCGATAATTCCAAACATTGCAAACAGGACAACAAGCATCGGCTTGTTCACAGGTTTGCGGTACTGGAATGTATTGATGAAAGCCATGTAGGACAGGATCGAGAACAGCATTGTGCAGAATCCTGCCAGACCCATTCCTGTGCCCTGGATCTTCGCTGTCGTATTTGAAATAGACGAAAGATGCAGTGCGTAATAAAGGAATGTAATTACAAGAGCTACAAGAGGAATATTGAACGGCTTGCGCTTGAGAGCGACAAGTATCTTTCTCCAAACTTCCTTCAGTCCGCCGTTTTTCTTGTTATTCATACATTACCTCCGCGGATCGCATTTGTTGTTTCCTTGTCAAAGAAGTGCTTCTTGTCGAATGTGAAGACTGCCGGATCGCCGGCGCTGTAATCGAACCAGCCCTTCAGTTTGGCTGTGATATGAGGTCCTTTGTCTCCGATGTGTCCGGAAACGAGAGTGTTCATACCAAGGTTTTCATTCATTGCGACTGTGATGCCGATATCATTGCCAAGCGAAATATTCTCAGGACGTACGCCGAGAACGATCTGCTTGCCCTGGTATGCAGCGAGTGTGTGCTGTTCTTCAGCGTCCAGAGCAACTGTGAAGCCTTCGCCTTCGAGCTTGCCTTTGTTGACAACGACATCGAAGAAATTCATCGGGGGCAGGCCGATAAAGCTTGCGACAAAGATGTTTGCCGGGGAATCGTACAGCTCGAGCGGTGTACCGACCTGCTGTACATGTCCCATTGACATACATACGATCCTGTCAGCGAGCGTCAGAGCTTCTGTCTGGTCGTGTGTAACATAGAGCATCGTAGCCTTCAGACGCTTGTGGAGAAGCAGGATCTCACGACGTGTGGATCCGCGCAGCTTCGCGTCAAGGTTGGACAGCGGTTCGTCGAACAGGAAGACTTTCGGGTTTCTGACGATGGAACGTCCCATCGCAACACGCTGTCTCTGTCCGCCGGAAAGCTGTGCCGGCTTCTTGTTCAGCTGGCTTGTCAGGCCGAGGATCTCAGCCGCTGCCAGAACTTTCTTATGGATGACATTCGGATTCTCTTTTCTCAGTGTCAGAGAGAATGCCATGTTTTCATAAATCGTCATATGGCCGTACAGCGCATAGCTCTGGAATACCATCGCCATGTCTCTGTCCTTTGCAGGAGCGTCTGTAATATCCTTGCCGTCAAGCAGAAGCTTTCCGTTCGAGATATCTTCCAGACCTGCGACCATACGCAGTGTTGTGGATTTTCCGCAGCCGGAAGGTCCGACGAGAACGATCAATTCTCCGTCTTTGACATCCAGATTAAAGTCATAGACTGCCTGTACATTATTATCGTAAATTTTATCGATATGCTGTAAGTTCAACGTTGCCATAACTCAATCTCCTATGCCATTTCCTGACCGATCGACTTCAGGTGTTCGCTCAGTTCTTTATACTTCTTCAGGTTGATCAGACCCGCAATCAGCAGCGCAGCACCTGAGATGATCAGATATGCGCAGACAAGTGTGAACTGGCCGTTGCCCATAACACCGACGAGTGCGTTATCGACCTCGATCTTCGCGCTGTGTGCCTGCATCGGAATAATGAAGATGCGGACAAACTGCAGAATACCGAGAATGAACAGTGAATACGAATATTCTTTTTTGTAGTTTTTGACTCCCTCGGAAGCCAGGAAGGCTGCCAGCAGGAAGATCAGATTGTAAACGATTGAAAGACCAATTTTGTAATTGTAATAGTATGTTCCGACATCTGACTTGTAGATATTTACAAAGAAGAAGACATCGAACAGAATACCCAGATAGCAAAGCCTGGAGGACTGTGTATTCTTAATGAATCTCATCCGGTCTCGAGCGATCGTGCGTTCATCCTGAGTCGTCATTCCAGAACTCTCCTTCCATCTTCAATCAGCTGATTCTCTTCCTTCATCAGACGATACTTCCAGACTGCGTTCCAGACGAGAAGTCCGGCAACGATCAGCAGAAGTGCAAATACGAAGTAATGAACGTCAAACCAGAATGTGGATTCCGTATAGTAGGTACCCCACATTTCGGAATGTGCTTTCAGCGCCGCGAAGTCAACCTTGAGCCACTGAGCCCTGAATGCCTGAATATAAATGTGAGCAAACACGGTCAGATAGATCGAAGCTGCTGCGAATACACCGATTGCGGCATAGTTGCCAATGTAGTACTTACGGCGTGAATGCGTATTTGTGATGAACAGAAAAGCAGCTATTACCAGCAGAACGATGCTGTAATTAAGGAACACCTTGTTAAACGCCTGCATGTTGTAGTACACGATCGAACCGGCAACATCTGTATCATGGATGTTTCTCGGATTGCGCATCGTGTCATACAGGCAGTTATAAAGGTCAGTCATGATTCCAAGCGCATAAGCAAAGACAATTGCACTTACAATAATTGCGGCTAAGCATAAGATACGCTGTACAGTCAACTGTTTCTTATACATTGTGACTCTGTATGAGACATAGCCTCTGTAGGACTGCTCCCATACTCTCCTTTCCGTCCCCTTTTATGACTTCAGTGCAAGGGGATATAGCACTGTGATTCTTTTTTGTATGCCTCACCCGGGATCTGTTGCCCTCCCGGGCGAGGTCTTTTTGTCTGATTGTTCAGTTATTATTTGTGGGAGTTGTAGAAGTTAACTGCACGATCCCATGCGTCCTGCTTGAGTGCGAGGTACTGTGCGCCCTTCCATGCATTTGCGATTGTGTCAGCTGTGGACTTCGCATCTTTCATTGTTGCATCTGTGTAGCCCTTTGCGATCAGCTGGACGAGCAGGCTGTCGTCACCCTTGGAAGAGGAGAAATTCTGAGACAGCTCTGTGTAGCCGTTGATCGTGGAGTTCTCGACTGTTGTTGTCGGGAGAACTGTCGGAACAGATGTATACCAGCTGTTGCTTGCAAGACCGAGTTCAGGATGCTTGATCACGCCGAGGCCGATCGCCTTGGAGATGTTTCCTGCACCTTCCTGACCTGCATCGCATGTGCACTGATATTCAAATGCCTGGTTCTTGACGAAGGACAGTGTGGAACCGAGATACCATCTTGCGAAGTTTGTATAGTTGCCGTCTGCGAGTTCCCAGAGAGACTTCTTTGTCGCATCGGAGATGACCGGCTGCTGTGTTCCGTTGAAGTCGAATGTTTCATAGCTTCCGTCGCCCTTTGTCTTGATGAAGGCATCCGGACCGTAGCTCAGCAGAACCATTCCCTTAGGAGAGTAAGCGAAGTCGATCAGTGCGAGAGCTGCATTCAGCTTGTTTGTGTCGCTGCCGACACCAGCTTTGGAGATTCCCCAACCGTCTGTCTTAACAGAACGCCAGGACTCTGTGAAGTGCATGTAGACACCGTCAGCGTTGGATCCGTCATACCAGCGGGCAACCGGAACCATAACAGCCATGTACTTTTCGCCCTGATCCTTCTGAAGGATCGTTTCGTTATAGATCGTCTGTGTCTGGTTGTAGTCATAGTGCATGAAGCCCAGGTCGTTTTCGAGATATGTCTTTGTGTTTTCTGTGGACATGTCAACGAATGCCTTGGAGATCAGGCCTTCTTTAGCCATTGCGTTCATGCGTTCGAGAGCTTCGAATGTGGAGACTTCCTGTCTTGCATCATGGAGTTTTCCATCTGTGCCGACAAAGAGGAAATCCTGTCTGGATTCAAGACCGCGGACACCGAACAGTGTGCCGGCGAAACGGAACATGTCGCAGCGTCTTGCGTTGTTGTCTTCTTCTCTGGAGAACAGACCCTGAATTGTGTCAGTGCCGTTGAGTGTCTGCGGGTTGGCAACGACGCAGCGGAGCAGAGCAACGAGTTCGTCTGCATCCCATGCAGCATTCTGACCAACGAACAGGTCGGAACGGTTTGTTCCATAGTATCCAGCGTATGCTTCATCGATGTACTTGCGGAGCATGTTGACTGCTGCAGCGCCGTCCAGTGATCCGGCAGCGTTCATCTTGTCAACGATGTTTCCAGCTGTATCATAGTCTTTTGTGACCTTTTCAGCACCGGAGCCGTCAGCTTTGACAACGTCAACTTCGACTTTTCCGGATGTCGGCATATACGGCTGATAAACAGCTGCTGCCAGCGGCTTGGAAGCGGACGGTTTGAATTCGCCGTCGCCGTCGAGGAGCTTCTTGACCCAGTCAACACGCATCAGAGGCATCTTTTCAATATCGTTGACACCGTCGAAATACGGGCTGAAGTAGATAGCGCCTGTGTCTGTGTTGCCGGTGATAGACAGACGGACGATCGGGTTCTTGTCGAGGTATGCCTTGAAGTTCGGCATAGAGTCGAGATATTCAGCGATGTTGACAATGCTTCCTGCTTCGCCGTTTTCTGTCAGCAGCGCAGCTGTACCGGAAACTATATCAACTTCGGAAAGACGCTCTTTCCAGTATTCAAATTCTTTTGTGGAGCTGTTGCCCTGATATTTGTCTTCGATCTTGATCTTCAGGACATTTTCCATTTCCTGCCAGGTCGGCTTGAGGTCGCCTGTGTTGTAAGTTTTGCCGTCAGCCAGTGTGATGCCTTCGCCTGCTGTTTCAGCATCGAAGCTCAGACCTGTCTTTTTGGAGTTGTAGCCTGTAGCCATGCGGAGAACTGTGCCGTCCGCATAGTCAAGTGTCTTGCCGGAAGCTTCGCCGCTTCCGCCGGAACCGCCGGAGTTTCCTCCGCCGCTCGGATTGTCATCAATATTGATCGAAGGTCCGCAGCCAGCAAGCAGAGCAAGGCTGAGGAACGCAGCTGCTAATTTTTTTACGCTTTTCATATTTTTTCCCTCCGTAAATTATTTTCTGATAAGCATATTATTCTTTGACGCCGCCGACGTTAACGCCCTTGGCGAAGTATTTCTGAATGAATGGATAAATGATCAGGATCGGTACGATCGAGCAGACGATCAGTGCATAGATGACTGAGTCTGACGCAAACGATTCGTTCCAGCCGGCCATTGTTTCCGGGTCTGTATACTGTTCCAGACGTAATCGGATAAATACCTGCAGAGGATGTTCGTTTGTGTTGGAGATCATCTGTCTTGCCCAGAAGTAACCGTTCCATCTGGAAATTCCGAAGAACAGTGCAACTGTTGCGATCGTGGATTTGCACATCGGCAGATAGACCTGTTTCAGAACCTGCATTTCGGAAGCGCCGTCAACGATGGCAGCTTCTTCAATTTCTGAAGGAACACCTTCGAACGCGTTTCTCAGCAGGATGATGTTCATGGCAGCCATACCCATTGCGATGACAACAAGCCACTTGTCATCCATAATGCCCATGGCGTTGAACACGTCCTTTGTAGCCAGGTAGTTCAGATACTGAGGAACGATACCTGCGGAGAACCACATCGTGAATACCAGGAAGAAGTTGAAGAATGTTCTGAACAGCAGTCTCTTCTTGGACAGGGCATAGCCGCCGAGGATCGCAACGACCATTGACCACAGAGTTCCGAAGAGCGTCAGGAATAATGTGTTGGAATAAGAATTCCAGAACATGTTGTCATTGAACATTCTCTTGAAGGCATCAAACTGGATATCCTTCGGGAACAGAACGACGGATCCATATTCGACTGCTGAACGGCCACTTATGGAAGCACTGACCGCATAAACAAACGGATACAGACAGCACAGCGCAAACACTGTCAGAAATGTGTAGCTGAGGATCTTGAAGATCAGTTCAGTTATTTCAAGTTTTCTTTTCATGAAATTACCTCATTAATAGAGCGACGTGTTGGATGCTTTCTTGGCGATCTTGTTTGCACCGATGACCAGGAGCATACCGATAACGTTGTTCATCATTTCCGCGGCGGCCGCGATGCCTGTACCGGCACCGTTGCCCATACCGTTGCGGTGTGCGAATGTTGAAACGACATCAGCTGTAACGTATGTCTTTGTGTTATACAGCAGTAATACTTTTTCATAACCTACGTTCAGCAGATGACCGATTCGGGTGATCAGCATGATAACGATCGTTGACAGAATGCAGGGCAGAACGACATAACGCATCTGCGCCATCTTGTCAGCGCCGTCAATCTGCGCTGCTTCGTAGCTGGTCGGGGAGATCGCGATGATTGCCGCGAAGAATACGATGGAATCGTAGCCTGCGCCCTCCCAGATACCGCTGATCTGATAAATGGAACGGAAGTATGCCGGATTGTTGAGCAGACCAGCATTGGCAACCGCCGGATCGATCAGCTTAAGACTGGCAAGGAATTTCGAGACAATACCCATACTGGTTGTCAGGGATCCCTGCTTGACAAGCATCGTTACGAGCGATGCCATGACGACTGTCGACATGAACTTCGGAAGATACGTCAGCACCTGGTAAATGCTTCGAGCGAAATTCGAACGGATCTCGTTGAAGAACAATGCCAGAATGATCGGGATCGGGAATCCGAAGCACAGGCCGTAGAAGCTTAACAGGAATGTGTTTCTCAGCGCTCTCCAGAAATCTGTAGAGAGGCCGTCTCCTGCAAACAGCAGTCGTTTGAAGTAGGAGAAGCCGGAGAAGAGCTGTTCCGATACCGGAAGAACGTTGTCCGATACCTTGAAGCATCCCAGCAACTCATACATCGGGAAATAACGCCAAAACAGGAATACCAGCAGCATCGGCACGAGCATCAGATACAGGCGCCAGTCCTTAGCCACAGTCAGCATGACGTGATGCCAGTAGTGCTTCTCTACGTCATCACGCACGGCCTGCTCAGGATCGACTCTGTACCCCCCTGTTTCTTTGTCAAAAATGAGAAAATCTGCCGCCTTAGCCTTCATTGTAAACCTCCTTTTCATGCTTTCTCCTTAGCGGATAGGCGAAGCAAGTAATGCTTTTGATCCTCATATACTCCATCAAGCCTTTTGGCTATCCAGATTACCACACCTGTGAACAGCAGTGAGATGCTGTCCGTCGTATAAAAGCCGGTCACGCTGCCGAGGCCAGCCCCGAACAGCAGCGCAGCCAGTGCCCTTCCGGTCTGCATCAGAAGCAGTACCGCAAGCGCAAAAACAACTCCGGACATTCCTGCCCTCATCTTTTCCTTGCCGACCTTCAGAAGCACCGGTACGGCAAGGACAGACAGCAGATTGCCCAGACAGTAGATCAGATAATATTTCAGTTCCGCGCCGGAAGCCATGCAGAACGCCGTTCCGGCCATAAACGCATGAAAACAGCCCCAGTATCCCCATCTCATGTAAACGATCGATACGACAGAAGCCGCGACCGATACTGTATAGGGAACACCCGGAAACCATACATTCGCTGCTTTCACAGTAATAAATTCACAGACCAGCAGGATCACCGCCCAGATTGCCAGATCGATTGTGCGGTACTCCTTAAATGTTCGTTTCTTGTTCATACATCCCCTGATCCTGAATCGGACTCCCATCTATCACGCGGTCCGTTTTTCACAGTAACCGCTTACATTTTTGTAATTCTATTATCCGAATCAGCAGACTTAATGTACATGGACAAACCAATTCAAAATATGGTCGAATCCGACTTTTTAAGAAGTGTTTAACACATAGACAAAATCGTTCTGTATACTTTAGAAGTACCATTCAGAACAGATGGAGGTAATGAAAATGCAAACAGAAATGAAAGCCGGACTGCAGACAGTCCTTGATAACATGACGCCAGGCAGCGTACTGGAACTGTCGGAAGGAATATACCGCATCAAATGCAAGATCAGCGTTCCGTCGGTCACGATCCGCGGCGCCGGCATGGATAAGACCGTGATCATCTGGGATGATTACGCGAAGAAAATTGCTTCTGACGGCCTGGAATTCAACACCTTCCGTACCTGGACGACGGCTGTCGTCAGCGACCATGTGACCATGGAAGACCTGACGATCATCAATGACGCCGGTCATCCGGAAACAAAAGGACAGGAAGTCGCGCTGACGGTTTACGGCGATGACTTCACCATGCGCCGCTGCCGCCTGGTCTCAACCCAGGATACTTTGTTCGCCGGACCGCTTCCGGACGACCTGATCGAGCGTTATGACGGCTTTCTGACTGACGATCTGCGCCAGAAAAAGCTCTGCCGGCAGGTATATGAAGACTGTCTGATCGAAGGAACTGTGGATTTCATCTTCGGCTGCGCGGACGCCCTGTTTGAACACTGCGAGATCCGTTCGATCTATGACGTGCGTGATGTCGGCTACGCGGCGGCTCCTGCCCATGCCCTTTCGCAGACAGAAGGCTTCCGCTTTCATGAATGCTGCTTCACATGTGCCGAAGGGGTAACGCCGGAAAGCATCTATCTCGCAAGACCATGGCGCGACTATGGTCTGTGCGTCTTTGACCACTGCTCATACGGACCTCATATCAGCCCGCTCGGCTTTGACAAGTGGAACGATACAGACCGGGACAGAACAGCGCGTTTTTATGAAGAACCTCCGGTCGAAGGACGCGTTCCATGGACAAAGAAATTGTGAAAATGCACAAACAAAAAAAACAAGCTGTTTTTGCAAATGCACACAATTATTTCAAAAAAGAAAAAACATGGTGATTTTCAACCATGTTTTTCTTTTTTACATTTATCTTGATATGGCTGATTTCATCCTGTCTTTCTGAAACAGGAGAAAGCAGAATCTTTTTTATCATGCCTGTACGCCGATCAGCATTTCCCGCTTCTTCAGAGAACGCTTCAGCCAGCCGCCCTGCAGGTAATATGCCAGGAACAGCAGACTTGTCAGGATCCAGGAGATCGGATAGCAGCGCACGGTCACAAACAGATCCTGCGCGGGAACAAACAGGATCCAGAGGATGCGGAACACGCCGATGCCGAAGAATGTCATGACCATCGGCATGAAGGAATCGCCGCAGGCCCGGATCGAGGAAGAGAATACTTCGGTAAAGACGAAGCATGCCCAGTACGGCGCCATGTAGCGGATCAGCCCCATGCCGATGCGGATGACGTCCGCATCGCTGGTAAACAGTCCGCAGATGAATTCACACCAGCCCATGCACACGGCTGTGACCAGCCCTGTCATGATCAGATACAGAATGACGCCTTCCCGGATCCCCTGTCTGACCCGTTTGATATCACCGGCTCCGAAGTTCTGTCCGCAGAACGTCAGAAGCGACGTTCCCATCGCCGCCGAAACATTCCAGAACAAAGCGTCGATCTTGCCGAAGGCGGTATATGCCGCAACGGTATCTGTTCCCCAGGAATTGATGGATGCCTGGATGACCAGATTCGCAGCTCCGTAGAAGACTGCCTGGATGCCGACCGGCAGACCGATCGCAGCGATCCGTTTCAGAAGCGTCAGATCCACTGTAAAGTTCTTCGGATCCAGACGGCAGGATTCTTCTGTTCTGTACAGGACAGCCAGCGTCATCACACAGCTCAGGCACTGTGAGAGGACCGTTGCCAGCGCTGCGCCGGCAACCCCGAGCTTCCAGAATGCAACAAACAGAATATCCAGGATAATATTGGAAAAGCACGAAAAGATCAGAAACAGCAGCGGCCGTCGGGAATCCCCTGCTGCCCGCAGGATGGCTGCGCCGGTGTTATAGATCAGAGACGGGATCAGGCCGCACAGAAAGATGCGCAGATAGATCACAGCCGGCGTAAGAATATCTGCCGGAACGTTCATCAGTCGTAACAGACCCGGAGCAAATATGATACCGATGCTCATCATCACCGCACCGAGCGCCGATGCCAGCGCCATGCCCGAGCAGACGCCTCTGCGCACGCCGTCGTCATCATGAGAGCCGTAGTACTGGGCGATGATCACGGTCGCGCCGGAAGCGATGCCGGTGATAAAACCGATCATCAGATGGATCATGGTGCCGGTCGAACCGCCGACTGCCGCCAGCGCTTCTTTCCCGATGTAGTTGCCGACGATCATCGCATCTGCCGTGTTGTACAGCTGCTGGATCACGGAACCGAACAGTACCGGAAAGAAGAACAGAAGGATCTGCTGCCAGATCACACCGTGCAGCAGATCAGTTTCCAGACGTTTCATATCCTTTTCCCTCCCCCTGCAAAAGAATATGTCAATCATAGCACTTTGCGGCAGAAGAAAAAGCGATTTGATTTAAATCTCTCTGTCTGTTCTGATCAGGTCATGTATCCATGCATGCAGATTACTGAACCGGAATCCGGCTGCTTCTGCCTTTTCGGTATTGTAAGTGACAGTTCCGTGACTTCCGTTATACGGTGCCGGATCGCCTGTTTCCTGCATCAGGGCCTGTCTGCCGTACATACGTTCTGCTTCCCGGATGATCTCTGCCGTGCTGATGGTGCCGCAGCAACTTCCGTTGACAGCGCCGCTGAGCGGATGATCTGCCAGGAAGGCAAGGAACTCACCTGCTTCTTTTTCATGAATGAAGGACATCTGCGCCTCAGGGTCATCGATCTGCATCGGCTTTCCCTCTCTGACATGATCGATGTAGAAACGCAGACGCTTTGTGTAGTCGTGCTCACCGAGAACGACCGGATATCTGACGAAGACGCACTGTTCCGGCTTCAGATACTCCAGCGCTGCCCTTTCTGCCTGCCGTTTGCCCAGAGCATAATCTTCACTTCTGCTCATCCAGATCAGCGGCTCCCGGGCAGGATCGTACTCTGCTTCTCTGATGTCCGCATGTTCACTGCGGTAAACCGCGCAGCTGGACATCTGAATATATCTGCGGCATTTCACGTTTTCCAGCAGACTGCGGACATCATTGGACGCATAGGCAACTTTGTCGATGATCAGATCCCACGTTTCCGTTCCGGCTGTCCTCTTCACGCTTTCTGCGTCATTCCTGTCCAGTATCATGCGGGCAGCTCTGTCTTCAAACGGATCGCTGTTTCTGCCTCTTGTCGCGATCGTCACGTCATGTCCTGCTTCCAGAAGTTTTTCAACCATCGGGATCCCGAAGAAGCGGGTGCCGCCAATGACCAGGATCTTCATAGTTTTTCCCCTCCCGGATCGAAAAGATGATCAGGTTTCAGCTGTGTCATATCGTTCATCTCTTTTTCATATTCTTCCAGGAATGCAAGCAGGAAGGCATGCCGCTCTTCCGCCATCTGCTTCCCGGTCTCTGTATTCATCTCATCTTTCAGAAGCAGCAGCTTTTCATGAAAGTGACGGATCGAATCATCAAGGCTGCGTCCGTGTTCACCGCCGTAGGCAAACGTGCGGGCGACGCCGACTGCTCCCATCGCGTCCAGCCGGTCCGCGTCCTGCACGATCTTTCCTTCGATCGTTTCCGGCCTTCTGCCCCGGTTCTTCGAAAATGATACGGAGCGGATAGCTGTCAGGATCTTCTCCTGCAGCTCTGCCGGGATCTCTCTGCTTTCCAGAAAGGAACGGGCATGCTCCTGTCCGCTGTCTGCGAACAGCTTGTGATCGTCCGCGTCATGCAGCAGAGCCGCAAGCATGACAGCGGTATGATCACATTCCGGTTCGTATGAAGCGATCTGCACCGCACTGCTGAATACCCGCATCGTATGAGCGAAGTCATGACTTGCGCCGGTCAGGGCAAACAGCTGTTTGGCGTATTCTTTCGCGTCTTCGATCCATCTGTTTTCTGTTTCACTTCTTTGCATCGGCAAGGATCCCCTCCATGCTCGTTTCATCAATATAGCCCGGCACATAGCCGAGGAATGAACCATC
>JAILCN010000217.1 GCA_024680365.1 Solobacterium sp. | reverse complement strand
TCCGGCGATGTTGTGATAGACGTAGTTGCTGGTAACTGCGTCGAAGCTTTCGTCTTCAAAGGGCAAATGGATCGCATTGCCCTCTTCAAATCGAACGTTGGTGACGCCTTCGGCTCTGGCATTATCCTCGCAGCGCTTCTTCGTGAAAACCGCCTTGTACGCACCGGACCAGATATCGCAGCCCACCATGGCTGCTTTCGGATTCCGCTTCGCAGAGGCTATTGTCAGTGCGCCGCTGCCGCAGCCCACATCCAGACCCGTTCCGCCATCCGGGATCGTGACATATTTCGCGGTACCGTCAATGATCGTCTTCGCCAGCTTCCTCTTTCCGTTATAGTCAAAGGTCCTGTGAAGTGTACCCATCCAGACCGTGAAGAACAGCAGGACCATTGTGCCGATCCCGAAAACGATCCCGCAGATCAGTCTCGGCGTTCCATGTAGGATGACCCCTGTCACGCCAAGCATAAGGAACGCGGCAAAAGCAGCAAGCGTACCGCCTGCCAATCCGTATACCATGCTCTTCGGTACCCAGTTCTTATAATCCGGTTTCATTTGACAGCCACCTTTCTGAGAAGAATACTTCTTGCGCCATTTTCTGTATCATCGTCCTCAATATACCCGTCATACGGAGCGGAAGGATCCGTATATTTCTTCGTGAACGGCCTGCAGATCTCTGTTCTGTGACGGAAGGCGAAGTCCAGATCATCTGTCCATCCGGTATGTCCGGTAATGATCTTGATCGGCTGCTTCCTCGCGCGGAGGTCCTTCTCCAGCTTTTCAAGCGACTGTACTGCCAGCCTGTTGTCCTCCGCCAGCGTACTGATGAAGCTGTAGCCGCCGTCAGTCCCGAACCAGATCGTGTCGCCGGTGAAAAGATATTCATCGTCGACCAGGTAGACCATGTGGCCCCAGGTATGTCCCGGAACCAGGATACACTCAATTTGGATATCTCCGATGTGGAACACTTCGCCGTCTTTCAGGAGCGTCCTTCGGTTATCCGTTTTGACCATCGGAAGCTTATATGCACCGTGAAAGACCTTTCTTCTGACCTCGCCGGTCAGATAGCGGTTTTCGATTTCCCCGATGTAGACGGTTGCGTCTTTGAACAGGAGCTCGCTGTCCCGCTCCAGGGCACCGACATGGTCCGTATCCTGATGCGTGATCAGGATATGCCGGATTGTCGCCGGATCCAGATCCAGCCAGCTCATTTTCTCTTTCAGTCTGGCGTAGTTGTAGCCCGCGTCGATCATGATCGTGGTGCCGTTCTTCGTATAAAAGAAGATGTTGGCAACCCACTCGCGCACACATGACACGTGCCCGTCAATGTGCCCGGTGTTCAGCGGCTTGAAGATCGCCTTTCCCCGGAACAGCATGCTCATGGATTTCTTTTGATGTTCCGAATCTTTTCGTGCCATATCTGATTCCTCCTAAAAAAGCAATACGATGATTCCGGCAACAATGGCTGCCCCTGCGATCCAGATCAGTGTCAGTATTCCGCGTTTCTTCAGGACCTGAGGCCAGGTCTGTACAAATGGGATTTCTTCCGTGCCGGATATGATCCAGAACCGGCTGTGACCGACCCAGAGACGGTCAATCACGATCCCATCATACCAGTTCATGACTTCAAGAAAGAGAAGCGCCTGCAGGTATGCCGGAAGGAAACTGTGAACGCCATTCCAGACACGGATAATCAGGATCAGAGCTGCTGCTATAACCGCGAAAAAGGCTGTCATAAAGCATTTTCGTTTCCTTGCGACCGTTTCCCGATCTGTCAGTCCCAGTTCATAAACCTTTTCCTGTACAGATTTCGGATAGAAATAGAGGCCGTTCAGCGCACTGGTCCCCACACCGATCTTCACCATCAGCGTGAACAGGGCACAATACAAGGCAAGCTGCAGGATAATCATTTTGATTCCCTTCTCACACTGAGCAGAAGTCCGTTTTCTGCCTTCACGAGCTCATATTCCGCAGCAATGGGATTCCTGTCGCCAACGATACAGTAATCACAGCAGGCGGCCGTACAGCACGTTCCCTCGCGGATGAGTGCGGCATGGAGTTTCTGCATGGCCAGATGATCGCAGTTGCACAGGACCGGCAGCACGTCTTCCATGTGATGACGCCTGGCAAATTCGGCATTGGGGCATTGGGTAAAACTGTAGCGAATGATGCCGTTCTCCTTGTCGTAAGAGCAGCTGCCCATGCGGAAAGA
>JAILCN010000212.1 GCA_024680365.1 Solobacterium sp. | reverse complement strand
AGTGGATGACCTGCGCAGAGCTGCATACAGAAAAGCGGATCAGATGCATACGGAATACCTGATGAATGCCGGGGAAGGTGAGGATCCCATTCTGGCGATCGGTCTGAATTATATCCGTTTCGCGGTGAAAGAGCCAAATCTGTTCCGTTTCCTGTTTCAGTCCGGAAATGCGGAAGAAAAGAATCTTCTGGAAATGATCAATTCAGAAGAACTGGTCCCGGTTCTCACTGCCATGCAGGGAGCGCTGGAAATGGATCTGGAAAAGACCAGACAGGTGTTTCTGACGGTGGCCCTGTTTGCGCACGGCTATGCCAGCATCATTGCGAACAACAGTCTGGAATTTGATGAAGCCGTGATCGCGAAGCATCTTGAACAGGCATGGAACGGAGCGGTCAGAGCTGCCCGGGAGGATACGAAATGAAAGTGATCATACATGATCTGGATCATCAATATGATGAAATGATCGGATCCAGATGCGATCTGGCAGTGGCTGCAGACGGGAAATACGCGCCATGTCAGGGATGTTTCGGCTGCTGGACAACGCATCCGGCTGAATGCTTTATGAAAGATAAATTACAGCAGATCTGCCGCGTCATAGGACAGGCAGACGAGCTGGTGATCGTCACAAAGAACCTGTACGGCGGATACAGTACGGCAGTCAAGAATGTACTCGACCGCTCGATCGGAACATCCACACCGTTCAGTACTTACCGGGGCAGGCAGATGCATCATACGCTGCGCTACGGCATGCGTGATTTATGGAAAGTGATCGTCCTGGGCGATATCACGGAAGGGGAAAAAGAGACCTTTCGCTACATGGCAGAACGGAATGCGGTCAATGACGGATTCCATCGTTCCGAAGTGGTTTTTGCGCAGGATCCTGCGGAACTGGAGGGATTGTTATGAGAACGCTGCTGATCAACTGCAGTCCGAAGAAACGGTTCTGTGCTTCCGCGTATTTCCTGTTTCTGCAGAAGCTGTTCCTGAACGGAGAAAAGGTGTCAGAGAAACTGCGTACCCCGGCAGATCATCAGCGTATTCTTGCGGCACTGAAGGACGCGCAGAACGTCGTCTTCTGTCTGCCGCTGTATGTCGACGCCGTTCCTTCCCATGTTCTGAAATTCATGGAGGAGATGGAAGCCTTCTGCAGGCAGAATGATCTGCATCCTGCGGTTTACTGCATAGCCAACAACGGCTTCATTGAAGGCCGTCAGAATGAGCCGCTGATGCAGAATTTCGAACACTTCTGTAAGCGGGCAGGACTGCGGTGGGGCGGCGGCACCGGTATCGGCGGCGGCGTCATGTTAAATGTGACCCGCATCGTCTTTGTCATACAGACTGCCATTCTGATCCTGAACATCGTGCTCAGCGCCGCGCAGACCGGAAACTTTTTTCCGCGCGAAACATGGATCAGCTATCTGGAGAACGCGCTGCTTCTGCTGTTCTTCAATTCAGGCGTGCTGTTCTATATTGGCGGCATGGGTGCTGCCATACGCAAAGGAACCTACTTTGGAAAGAAATATACCCGCATCATGATCCCTTCCTTTGTCTTTATCATATTCGCGGACATCTTCTTTATCATCATCTCCGCGTTTGAAGGCGGTCTCTTCCGCGGCTGGCTGGCCAGAAAGAAATATGACGGGCAGAGCCTGCAGTCATAAAATGTTCTGTTTGCTGTGAACTACAAACGACTGAAGTCGCTTGTAGTTCACGTCAAGAAACTTGGATTCCGCATTCGGAAAAAGATCGTTCCTGAAGATTCTCCGGATACATCTTTTCTCCTTGAAGTATCCAGAACACAGGTCGAGATCATCTGCCTGAACAGAGAGGTTCAGCTTCCGGAACAATATCTGACATTCTCCTGCAGGAATCTGTCAAAACTGAAGAAACGTCTGGTTGAACAGGGAATTGATGACGGCATCTATGAGTCTGATCAGTATACCGGTAAAAGAACTCTGAAATTCAGAGGACCGGATCATGTAAACATCACGATCCTGGAAGAATATGATGCCTGAGCAGCCGGGCTGACAGAAAAAGCAGATCCTGTACAGTAATGAAAATACAGAATCTGCTTTTTATCGTGCGGATAACAGGGATCGAACCTGCACTCCGAAGAACCAGATCCTAAAACTTCTGAGTGTGTAAGATCAGTGCCTGAAATAATCTTTTGAATCATAAATACCTGTATCTTTCTTCAAGAAAACTGATCCATCGTGCATATCTTTC
>JAILCN010000191.1 GCA_024680365.1 Solobacterium sp. | reverse complement strand
GGATGGTTGCCGATGATGATGTCCGCGCCGGCATCTGCCAGCTGCTGCGCAAGCTTTTTCTGTTCCTCGTTCGGTTCAAAGTGATATTCCTGTCCCCAGTGGATCGCGACGATCACGACATCCGCCAGCTGTTTCGCTCTTGTGACCCAGTTCAGCATCTCCTGTTCATGACCCCGGTAACAGTTGACGGTATATTCTCTGCCTTTGGGCTGGGAATACATGTTCATGCCGTACGTCCAGGACGTAAATGCGTAGGTGATGCCGTTCTTTTCATGCACCGGCACAGCTTCCCGGTCTTCCTGTGACAGGTTGAGTCCGGCTGTCACGACTTCCGGATGCTCTGCCCAGAAGGCGCAGGAATTCAGAACACCCTGCAGGTCTTTGTCCAGTGAATGGTTGTTCGCGTTGGACACCAGATTGAATCCCTTGGAGATCATATATTCGCCGAATGCCCGCGGCGCATTCATATGCGGCCAGATCGTAAAGCCAAGATCATCCCCGCCTAATATGACTTCCTGGTTGTAATACGCCAGATCATAATTCTTCGCGATATTGGTGATCCCGTCTGCCTGAGAGGAGAAATCATATCCCGTATCGGTCTTCGCTTCCTTCAGGATCATTCTCTGCGGCAGAGCGTCACCCAGCATATACAGGGACGCTGTATATACCTGCGGCTGCGGCTCAGGTGTCTCAGAAGGCACAGGCGTCGGCGGCAACGGTGTTTCCGCGGCAGTCTGTTCCGGTTCCTTGGATCCTTTGGGCAGGAAGAAGAGAAGCAGGGCAATGACAGGGATCAGGCATAAAATGATCTTTACAGATCTTCGCAGATGTCTTTTTCGTTTTGCCATACCAATATTGTAATTGTTCTGAGAACCAAAGGCACAGGAATTTTCTCTTTTGCGGTATCATAGTGGTATATGGCAAGAGAATTTACCTACAAAGAAGGAAAACGGATCGCTGAAGAACACCGCGATCTTTTAAACAGTCTGAAACACGCAGTGAAAAAGGGCGATGATATGGAAGCGGAGATCAGAAACGCTGCTTCCGATCTGAAAAAAGAAGCTGTTCTGCAGATCCTGCGGGAAGTGGATATCGATGAAATCAGAGCGAACCGGATCCGCTACAAGATCCTGCGCGAACACGGCTACAGAACGATCGCTGATCTGGATGGCGTCAAGGCGCAGAAGATCGCATCGATCAACGGGATCGGGGAAGCAACTGCGAAGATCATCCACGATCAGTATGAACAGATCTATTCCTATACAGAAAATCTGGTACGGATCAGGATCTCCTCTGATAACCGCACGACCCAGTACACACGTCTGGTCAGAGCGATCTCGTCCTATCTTGCTTCACGGGATCCGGCTGCGGAATGCCGGAGGCTGTATAAGCACTGCAGAAACAAAACAGAAGAAGCGCTGAACGATCTTGCCTGCACAGGCAATTGGTTCAAATGGGTCTTTGCCTCAGAAGAAAAGAAAGCAAAAGCAGAGAACGCCTGCCGCTATCTGAAATGGCAGTATGACGACATGTACGTTACGAAGATCATTGACAGCACTGCCTCTGTCCTCAAAGGTGCGAAGATCACAGACGCAGAAGCATGGAATGATTTCGAACATCGTTCGATCCTGTTCTTCAATGTCCTGGAAGATCTTTCTCCCGGAACACTCGGCATGGAGAATCCCGTCTATGGACTGGATGAAGAACTGGCGGAAGCAATCCGCAGTGAACCGGTGTCCACAGCCGGACTGAAATGCGAACTGCGCAAATACCAGCTCTGGGGCGTGAAATACATTCTCCATCAGAAACGTGTTCTGCTCGGTGATGAGATGGGTCTTGGCAAGACCGTTCAGGCAATAGCCGCGATGGTCTCGCTGCACAATGCAGGGGAAGAACATTTCATGGTCGTCTGTCCGGCCGGTGTCCTGACAAACTGGTACCGGGAACTGAAAGAAAAAAGCATCCTGCAGGTATACAGGGCACACGGCAAAGCCCGTGACGCTGTGACGGAGCAATGGATGAAAGAGGGCGGTGTGCTGGTCACGACCTATGAAACAGCCGGCACCCTGTTGATCCCGGAAACTTTCCGGATCAGCATGTTGACGGTCGATGAAGCCCATTACATCAAGAATCCCAATGCCAACCGCACTGTCAAAGTCAGAAGACTGTCAGAACAGGCAGACCGCCTGCTGTTTA
Source organism: Solobacterium sp. (assembly GCA_024680365.1). Taxonomy (GTDB): domain Bacteria; phylum Bacillota_I; class Bacilli_A; order Erysipelotrichales; family Erysipelotrichaceae; genus Bulleidia. The sequence continues at coordinate 20,956 of JAILCN010000191.1, read as the reverse complement.
TGACCGGCACGGCACTGGAAAACAGAGTCGATGAGATGATCATGCTGGTAAGGATCCTGAATCCTGAGATCGCATCGCGTCTGGAAAATATCAAATACCTCTCTGCCGCGCCAGCCTTCCGCAGACAGGTGGCACCGGTCTACTTCCGCAGAAAGCGGGAAGACGTTCTTGCCGAACTGCCGGAGCTGATCGAAAGCAGAGAGTGGTGCACGCTTGGACCGGAAGAAGAAGCAGTCTATGAAGACAGCATCTTCCACGGTACATATGCGGACTGCCGCCGGGTGTCATGGAACGTTGACGATCTGCGTGATTCTTCCAAGGCACAGCGTCTGAAAGAACTGGCGGAAGAAGCAGAAGAGGACGGCAGGAAGCTGCTTGTATTCTCCTTCTTCCTCGATACCATCAGCGCCGTCATGGAAGTCTGCCGGGACAGATGCATGATGCCGCTGACCGGCGCGATCCCTTCCGCCAAACGGCAGGAGATCATTGACGCATTCGAACAGGCACCGGCCGGAACCATCCTGCCTGCTCAGATCGTATCCGGCGGTACGGGACTGAATATCCAGTCCGCCAGCGTCGTCGTGATCTGTGAGCCGCAGCTGAAACCTTCCGTGGAAAACCAGGCGATCTCCAGAGCATACCGGATGGGGCAGACCAGAAACGTACTGGTCTTCCGTCTGCTGTGTGACGATACGATCGATGAGCGGATCACGGAAATGCTGGAAGAAAAGCAGATGGTCTTTGACGCTTTCGCGGACATGTCCGACGCCGCGCTAAAGACCGTCGAGATCGATGAAACAACGCTCGGCACGATCCTGAAAGAAGAAGCCGCGCGCATCGAAGCAAAGCATCAGGAAGAACAGAATGACAAATGAAAAGCTGTTTCAGCAGGATATCTTTCCCGTGAGACAGCTTTTTTGTTTTACAGAAAAAACGGATGTTTCCATCCGCTTCTCGTCATTCGATCATGATCGTTTTCTTTTCCGGGATCTTCGGCGCTTCCTTCTTCGGAACTGTCAGCTTCAGAACACCGTCTTCAAACTTTGCCTTAATGTCTTCTTCTGTGACATTTTCACCGACATAGAAGCTTCTCGACATCATGCCGGTATAGCGTTCCTGACGTACATATTTGCCGTGTTCGTCCTTTTCGTCTTCGTTCAGTCCCTTCGCGGCTGTTACTGTCAGGTTTCCTTCATGAAGCTCGATCTTGATCTGTTCCTTCTTGAAGCCAGGCAGATCAATTTCTACTTCATAGTGGTCCTCATGATCCTTCACATCTGTCAGCATGACCTTTCCGGCATGCTTGCCGTACAGCTTCCTGTCAACATCATTGAATTCTCTCGGGAAAACAAAATCATCCATCCAGTCATCAAACAGATTTTCTCTGAAAATACTCGGTACTAACATAGTCATTCACCTCCTGCTCTTAACATTGTCCTTATGGACTATGTGTGCCTGAGCAAGGGAATGGAGCGTTTGGATTCTTGTTCAGGATCTTCTCTTTTCCTTTGCACTTTTGTTATAGCACTTTAATTAGCACTGTCAATAGCTGAGTGCTAAAATCTTGGATAAAAATCTTTGAAATGATATACTCTCTGTAGACAGAGGTAACACTATGAGCAGACTGACAGATAAGGCAATGGCCCTGAGAAATGATCCCGGGAAACGCTGCAACTGCGCCCAGACAATGCTGGCGGCTTTTGCGGATGAGCTGGGAATGAGTGAAGAGCAGGCAATGAAGCTCGGCGCGAACTTCGGCGGCGGCATGAAGATGGGATCCGTCTGCGGAACGATCACTTCCGCGGCAATGATCCTCGGCCTCAAAGGCATCGACGATCCCCGCACGCTGAATCAGTTTTATCAGAAGATGAAAGAAGGCCATGACGGCGATCTTGACTGCTTCACATTGTTGAAGAAAAACGCTGCCAGAGGCGGTGAAAAGAAGGCTCACTGTGATGCAATGATCTGCGAAAGCATCGGCTGTATCGAGGAGATCCTCAAAGAAAAAGCCCTTTGATCAAGGGCTTCTGGTGGATCAGAAGGTGACTGTTTCCGGTGCTTCGGTAAAGGATGAGAAGGTTGCGGAAGCGTTCTTCAGCCAGAAGACAGCAGTGTTGCCGTCGCCGGCAGCGTACATGCCCTTCAGGCTCGGATAGGCTTCCAGCATGGATTCCTGTGCTTCCAGTCTTTCGTCAAGAACTGCTTCACCGGCAACACGGATCCATTTGCCTTCCTTGAAGGCACAGATTTCCACTTTCGGATTTGCCAGCATCTGCTTTGCGACATCCTTCTTCAGTCCTGTCTGAAGATACAGTTTTCCCTCAAAAATATGAGCGGTACCAAACGGACGGACGCGCGGCTGACCGGCTTCGTCAGTCGCCAGGTAGTAGGTTCCCGCGGCTTTTAAAAAGTCACATACTTTTTCAATAGCTGTCATATGTTTTTTCTCCTTTTCTCTGTTATCATTCTAACACAAAGAGTGTCAGACAATGGAAAGGGTGCCCGATATCGTTGTATAATTGTATCAGAGGTTTTACGCATGAAAAGAGATGTCACAAAAAAGCGGCTGGCAGACTGCTTTATGAAGCTTGCCGAAAAAAAAGATGTCAGCAAAATTACTGTCCGTGAGATCGCGGAACAGAGCAATGTTTCAAGCCAGACATTCTATAATTATTTCCAGGACAAATATGAACTGATCCTGTGGATCTACAGTGATCTAGGTTCTGAAACATACAAGCAGTTCATCCATGGCGAGATCGATCTGCGCGAATTTATTTACAGGTGTCTGAACTTCTACGATGAGTACGCGCGGTTCATGGTCAATATCCTCAATAATACCCATGGAACAGATTCCTTCTGGCGCAACAGTTCTGACCGTGAGATCCGCGGCTTCGAAAGATTCATTATTCAGTATTACGGAGAAGAAGCGCTGACCGATGAAATCAGAGTTCATATCAGGATGTTTGCCTATGGGTGTACGGAGATCGCTTCAGCCTGGCTCCAGAAGCCCAATCATATCTCACCGGAGATCCTGACAGAATACATCATCAGTTTTGTGCCGGACACACTCCGGAAGTATCTGACAAAAGAACCGGAAAAATGAAAAAGGAAGAAAATCTTCCTTTTTTTCAAAGCTTTTTGATGAGCAGATATAATGCTGCTGTTGAACACACAGCGCACAGCGCAGCCGGGAAGGCTGTGCGGAAGACAGCCGGGAAGAAGAATCCGCAGAACAGGATCATGAACGCGTGATACAGGATGATCCGCATCTGCGACTTCTGGATCTTTTCTGTCAGAGCGGCAGACAGATCCATTGCCCGGATGAAATCCGAGAGACGGTTCCTGGTCAGCTGGATGCCGGCTTCCCTGCGGTCAATGTCCGTTCCGCTGCCGATCACTGTCAGGATATCGATATCGTCAATACTGACGTCAGGCTTTCCGGAAACGATGTAAACGTTGACTGTTTCCGGTGAATTGGAATGATAGAACAGCTGTGCTTTTTCTTCCGGCGAGGGGAGATGAAGCACATTTTCAATGCCGGTCTCTGCACAGAGCTTCTGCGCTTCTTCTTCACTTCCGTTTGTGAACAGGAAGATCTCACAGCCTTTTTCCTGCAGTTCCTTCAGACTGTCAGAAGCGCCGGGGATCAGATCTTTCTTCGCCGCCGCAAGACCGATGATCGTTTCATTCTCCGCGATCATCATGACCCGCTTGCCTTCGGAGCGCAGGCGGTTGATCACTGATGTCCAGGCTTCTGTTTCAATGCCTTTCGCATCCATCTCTTCCGGTGTGCCGGCAGCACAGCGGCGCATGCTCTGGACAGCGCTGCGTCCTCTCGTGCTGAGGGTGGAAAACACTTTCGCATCGACATGAGAGATCTTTCTTGTTTTCAGATACCGGGTCAGTGCTTTGGCAAACGGTTTCTCAGAACGGCTGCAGAGCGCATAGGCGATATATTCCAGACGGGAGGCGCTCATCTCTTCCGCCGGGATGAAATCTGTTACGGTCAGGGCGCTTTCTGTCAGCGTGCCGTCCTGTTCCAGGAACAGGTTCTCCGCTTTGCCGACAAGCTCCAGTGCCTGGACGCTGCGGAAGAGGATATGCTCACCGGCCGCCTTGCGGGCAGTGCGGATCAGGGAAATGCTCGAGGACAGACCGAATGCCTGCAGGGAAGCGGAGGCCAGAACGGAGATCAGCACCATCATCGCCGTGTCTGTGCTGCGGCCGATGAAGCGCCAGCCGAACGCACACACAAGCGCTGTCACAGCGGTATACACGATCAGGTATTTTCCGAAGCTGCGGAACGGGGACTGGAACGAGGAATCTGTTCCGGTCTTTTCTGCCAGATCCGCGAAGCGCATCATGGCAGTATGCGAACCGACCTGTTCGATCCTGACTTCCAGCGATCCGCTGCGGCAGATGCTGCCGGCATAGACACGCGAACCTTCGCTTTTTTCAACCGGACGGTCAGAACCGGAGAGGGCGCTTTCATTCACGACAGCGAAGCCGCGGATCACGACGCCGTCTGCCGATATTGTTTCCCCAGGCCGTACCAGCAGGATCTGATCTTCTCTGATCTCGCTGATGTCAGTCTGTTTTTCTTTGTGTCCTTCGTAGATCGAAGCCGTTGCCGGCAGGGAAGAACGGATCAGGGAAACCGGACTGGTTCTGCGCTGGTGTTCATTGGCGACCAGCCGCCGGCGGATCAGAGCACCGCACAGGATCACGCAGCCGGTCATCGCAAATACCGCTGCTGTATTTTCACCGCGCAGACACAGGTCACACGTATAGGCAAAGGCCGTCACCGCCGCTGCCAGGGACATGACGGAATCCGAAGGCCTGCGGTCTGTGATCTCCTGCACTGCGCCTTTGATCACATCCCGGCACAGGACGAGCACTTCCACAGCCGGAAGCAGAGCAAGCCACGGCGTAAAACCGGGAATCAGAAAAACAAGCGGAACAAAAGACATGATCAGCGCAAGCTTTACGTTCCGGTCTATGATCTCGATCTCTTTTGTTTCTTCAACGGAAACAGCGGGGATCTCGCGGGTATAGGCATGATAGCCGCAGCGTCTGACTTCCTGGATGATGCGCGCTTCATCAATGAGACTGTCATCAAAGACGACCGTCATCGTCATGTCTTTCAGAGAGACGGAAGCACTGCGCACGCCGGGAAGGGCGCACATCCGTTTTTCAACGGTGTCAGCACTTGCCCGGATGGAAATATTCGCTACGGAAAATGTCTTTTCGGTGATCGCCATATCTGTATTTCATTGTACCGTAAAAACACTGTTCATATAACAGCGGCTGCAGGAAATTTACGTAAAAGATTTGTGAAAACTAACGTGATTTTCCGCAGAGAGGAAAAATTCCTCTATAATGGATGCAAGTATAAACTGAGAGGACAATTATGGAAGTCAATGAAAGAATTGAAAAGCTCAGAGAGCTGATGCAGGAAAGAAGCATCGATGTCTGCTATATCCCAAACCAGGACGATCATCTTTCCGAGGAGTACACGGCTGACTATTTCAAGTCCAAGTCATATATCTCCGGTTTTTCCGGAGAATCCGGATGCACGATCGTCACGAAGGATTTTGCGGGACTCTGGACAGACGGCAGGTATTTCACCCAGGCGGAAGGAGAACTGAAAGGCACCTGCGTTACCCTGATGCGGATGGGCCAGGAAGGCGTTCCTGCCGTGCTGGATTTCCTGCTGGAAAATACGCCGGAAAACGGTACGCTTGCCTATGACGGCAGAGTCGTTTCCGCCCTGATGAGCGAAGTGCTGCAGGAAAGACTCGCGGAAAAGAACGCGTCTGTCTATGCCGGTGAAGATCTGCCCGGCATGGTCTGGGGAAAAGAACGTCCGGCAATGCCGAAAGAAAAGCTGTTCATTCTGGAAAAGAAATATACCGGAGAAAGCGCGGCAGAGAGGATCGCGAGAGTGCGTGAAGCAATGAAGGCAAAGAAGGCTGACGTGCTGATCCTGACAGCCCTGGAAGATCCCTGCTGGCTGCTGAACATCAGAGGCAATGACATCGCCTGCACGCCGGTCACCTACGCATTCGCGTCTGTTACCGAAAAGGCAGTGAATTATTATATCGACAAAGAAAAACTGACACAGAAAGTTTCCGAATATCTGAAGGAAAACAAAGTCAGCGTCAAGCCGTATGCTTCCCTGGCAAAAGATCTGAAAAAGATGAAGGGAAAGAAGATCTGGGCTTCGCTTTCCGCTCTGAATACCGAACTGTACAGCGCTGTCGGCGAGGACTGCGAATTCATCGACGAACCGTCACCGATCGGCATGTACAGAGCATGCAAGAACAATAAGGAGATCCGCAACATCCGCAATGCCCACATCAAGGACGGCGTCGCGATGGTGCGCTTCCTGAAATGGGTCAAGGAAACGGTCGGCGAAGATACGATGACCGAGCTGAGCGCCCAGGATTATCTGTACGCGAGAAGAGCGGAAATGAAGGACTACATCGAACCGTCCTTCCCGACGATCAGCGCCTACCAGGCAAACGGCGCGATGATGCATTACAGCGCGTCGGAAGAAAGCTATTCCGCAGTTCATCCCAGAGGCTTCCTGCTGGTAGACTCAGGCGGCACCTACAAAGACGGCACGACCGACATCACCAGAACGATTGCCCTCAGTGAACTGACAGAAGAAGAAAAGAAACTGTATACGCTTGTTCTGAAAGGACATATCGATCTTGCGAAAGCGAAGTTCCTCTACGGCACCACCGGCAACAACCTCGATATCCTTGCCCGCGGACCGCTCTGGGACATTGACATCGATTATCAGTGCGGCACCGGTCACGGCGTCGGCCACGTGCTGAGCGTTCACGAAGGTCCGCACGGCATCCGCTGGGGCATGGGCACCGCTGCCCGTCCGGCAGTGAAGCTGGAACCCGGCATGGTCGTCACTGACGAACCGGGCGTCTATATGCCGCACAAGCTCGGCATCCGGATCGAGAACGAACTGCTTGTCGTGAAGGGAAAGAAGAACTTCTACGGCCAGTTCCTGCAGTTTGAAAACCTGACATACTGCCCGTATGATCTCGATGCGGTCGATCCTTCCCTGCTGAACAAAGAAGAGATCGCATTCATCAATGACTACCACCAGATGGTCTTCGAAAAACTGAGCCCGTATCTGAACAAAGAGGAAGTCAGCTGGCTGAAGAAAGCCACCAGGAAGATCAGAGGATGAAGCTGATCTCCTGGAATGTCAACGGGCTGCGCGCCTGTATGAAAAAAGGCTTTGCGGATTTCTTCACAGCAGAAGACGCCGACCTGTTCGCGATCCAGGAAACCAAAATGCAGGAGGATCAGCTGGATGATTCCATGCGTTTTGACGGGTATCACATGTATATGAACTGCGCTGCGAAGAAAGGCTATTCCGGAACGCTTGTCTACGCGAAGGAAGAACCGCTCAGCGTCAGCTATGAGATCGAAGGCGACGTCAGTGAAGAAGGACGCGTCATCACCCTGGAATATCCTGATTTCTGGTTTGTCTGCGCTTATGTGCCCAATTCCAAGGACGGTCTGGCAAGACTGCCCTACCGGATGGAATGGGAAGAACTGCTGAAGGCGCACCTGAAGAAACTGGATCAGACCAAACCGGTCATCTACACCGGCGACCTGAATGTCGCCCATGAAGAGATCGACATCAAAAATCCCGCTGCCAACCGGAAGAATGCCGGCTTCTCTGATGAAGAGAGAGAAAAGATGACGCAGCTGCTGGCTGCCGGCTTTACGGATACCTTCCGGAACAAATATCCGGAAACGGTAAAATACTCCTGGTGGAGCTACCGTTTCAAGGCAAGAGAGAGAAACGCCGGCTGGCGCATCGACTACTTCCTTGTCTCCGACCGCATCGCTGCCAGTGTGCAGGATGCTGTGATCTACGACGAGATCACCGGCTCAGATCACTGCCCGGTAGGTCTTGATATCCGTTTTTGATGTTTTTTGGTATAATAGGGACAATAGTTTCTCAGGAGGATCAAAACTATGGATGTACATGCTATGGTCGAAGGATACCGTACAGAGCTTCTGGAACGTCTTTCGAAACTGGTCGCGATCAACAGCCGGGAAGGAACACCGACCCCGGACGCGCCGTTTGGCGAAGGCCCCAGAAAGGCACTGGATACAGCACTGAAGATGATGGCAGACGACGGTTTCAAGACCGTTGATCTTGATCACTACATCGGCTATGCAGAAATGGGGGAAGGTAAGGAACTGATCGGCGTCGTCGGACACCTGGATATCGTTCCAGCAAATAAAGAAGACGGATGGGATACAGATCCGTTTGTCATGACAGAAAAAGACGGCATCGTCTACGGCCGCGGCGTTGCGGACGACAAAGGCGCTGTCGTTGCCAGCATGATCGCCATGAAGGTGATCAGAGACATGGGCATTCCTGTTAACAAGCGTGTCCGTCTCATCATGGGAACCAATGAAGAAACGGGCTCAAAGTGTCTGCACCACTATGTGGAAAAGGAAGGATCTGTTGACTACGGATTTACACCGGACGGCGACTTCCCGGGCATTCACGGCGAAAAGGGAATGGTCGCAGCAGTCTACCGTTCCAAGAAGACAGGCATCCGTGCCATCAAAGGCGGAACTGCAAGAAACGTCGTCTGCCCCAAGTGCACGGCGGAAGTTGACAAATGTTCCTATTCCCGCAGAGCGCTGGAAGATTACTTCAACAGCTTCGATCTGGAATACACGATCACGGACAAAGAAGCGACAGATGAGATCACGCTCATCGGCACAGCTGCGCACGCAAGTCTGCCGGAGCTCGGCGTCAATGCCATCTCCTATCTGCTGTGCGGTCTGAAGAAGGCCGGCTATCAGGATCCGTTCGTAGACTTCTACTGCTCGCATTTCGGAACCAACTATGACGGAACAGGCGTCGGACTGAACGTCTCTGACGAATACGGCGCACTCACACTGAACAACGGCGTGATCAGCATGGAAGACGGCGTCATCACCGGCTCCATCGATATCCGCTTCCCGGTCACCTATACCGCGAAACAGATCGTGAAGATGTTCAGCGAGCATCTTGAAGATGACGGCGGCGTGATTGAGATCAAAGGATCTCATGATCCGCTCTTCTTCCCGGCAGATTCACCGCTGGTCAAGCTGCTTCTGGAAGCGTACCAGGAAGTCACCGGCGACATGGAGACCCAGCCGATGACGATTGGCGGCGGCACCTATGCCAAGTCCATCGACAACACGATCGCATTCGGATGCGCGTTCCCGGGCAAGGACTACCGCATTCACAACACCAATGAGTGGTGTCCGGTCGACGAACTGCTTCTGCAGGCAGAGATCTACGTCAGCGCGATCATCAAACTGCTCAATATCTGACACATACAGGCCGCACACAGCGGCCTTTTCCATACGTGCGGGAAGCATACGTGGTATAATGGTCCTATGAAAAAAGCAGCGATCATATACGATTTTGACAAAACTCTCTGTACAAGAGATATGCAGGAATACAGCCTGATCCCGCTTCTGGGCTATCATTTTCCCGGTGAATTCTGGGATGAAGTCACCGAGCTGTCAGAGCGCAGCAGGATGGACGGCATCAGTGCGTATTTATACATGTTAATGAAGAAGTTCGCCGAACTCGGCGATCCTCTGCGCAAAGACATGTTCACCGAACTGGGCAAGGACATCGTCCTGTTCCCCGGCGTGGATACCTGGTTTGAGCGGATCAACAGCTATGCCAGAAAAGCCGGCTTCCTGATGGAGCACTACATCATCTCCTCAGGCATGAGCGAGATCATTGAAAGCACGCCCATTGCCGAAGAATTCCGGAAGATCTATGCCTGCCGCTATCACTATGAGAAGGGGACAGCGGTCTGGCCGTCCAGGATCGTCAACTACACGACCAAGACGCAGTACATCTTCCGCATCAACAAACAGGTGCTGGATGAAAACGATGACGCCGGCCTGAACGAATATGTCAGACCTGATCAGCGTCCGGTGCCGTTTGAGAGAATGGTATATGTAGCGGACGGCATCACCGACATCCCGTGCATGAAGATCGTCAAAGACCACGGCGGCAAATCCATCGCCGTATACAACAGAGAAAGCGAAAAAGCGAAAGCAGTCGCGAAGAAGCTGATCGATGATTCCCGGGCAAGCTACATGGCAGCCGCGGACTACTCCGCAGGCAGCGACATGGAACAGCTGATGATGAAGATCATCGATCATATGAAGGCAGACGATGCCCTGAAAGAACTGGAAGGAAAATACAGATGACGAAAGGAAAGAAAAAGCTGAAGCTGAAAGACCCGATGATCCTGATCCTGACATGTCTGTTTCTGTTCATCACGCTGGGCACCGGGCTCAAGGCATATTTCCAGGGCGGCCGCACCGAGATCCGGATCGAACTGGACGCGGCATACGGCGAAAGCGCCAAAGGCAACACCGGCGTGATCAATGAAGCGGATTACAACGCTGCTCTGGTCAGAGCCATCGAAGAAGAACTGAAGCAGGACAACCGCTTTGTCGTCAAGCTGACGCATAAGGAAGGCGAAGCTGCTTCGATCGCAGACCGGGCAGAAGTCATTGAAAAAGACAGCCCGGATCTGGTCCTCTCAATTCACTGCGGCTATTCACCGGCAAAAGACTCTTCCGTGATGAAGGTCTATGCCCAGACACCGGATCAGAAAAACCGGGAGGAAAGCCTGAAGGCAGCCGAAGCGATCGCGAAGGCATTTGAAGGCAGCGCACCGCAGCTGCTGTGCCTGTATTACGAACAGATCGCTGACAACACATTCCAGATCGTTACCAGAGACGCGAAGGATACCGAAAAAACAGAGCTGAAGACCTGGGCCCTGATGGAACAGGCGAAAGCTCCGGTCGTGATCGTTGAACAATTCAACGTCGCAAACGCTGCTGCGGCGGAGACAATGAACAGCGAACAGGGACTGAAAGAAACCGCAAAGCTTTACAAACAGGCGCTTCTGGCGCTCTATGGTCTCAACTGAACAGCTTGAAAAAGCTGTTTTTCTGATAGCGCAGACATTCAGAAAAGAGTATCCTTTTTACATAGGAGGAATGTGTTATAGAAATTGCTCTTCTGCTGCTGAAACAGATCACGATGATGTTCATCCTGATGGCGATCGGCATCATTCTGTATAAAAAAGAAAATGATCTCTGATCAGGGATCGAAGGAACTCGGCACTGTTCTGCTCTACGTTGTCGTTCCTTCTGTCGTGATCAAGACGTTCTGCATTGAGTATACTGCTGAGAAAGCTTCCCAGCTTGCCCAGTCGCTGCTGTTCTCCGTGCTGGCAATGGCTGCCGCGGTGATCATCTCATGGGCAGTGTTCGGACTGAAGAAGGGGATCTCCTGTTTCTCTTCCACCTTCTCCAATGCGGCCTTTATCGGTATTCCGCTGATTACCGGCACCATCGGATCCCAGGCGATTTTCTACATCTCAATGATCATCGTTCTGGTCAATCTGCTGCAGTGGACGCTCGGCGTTTATATGATCACGAAAGATCCTTCCTCCATGTCTCTGAAGAAGATCGTCACCAATCCGATCGTGATCGCAGTCGCGCTGGGCATGATCATCTTCTTCGGCAGGATCCCCGTACCGGAACTGGTCCTGAATACTCTGAATACTGTCACCGGCATGAACACGCCGCTGGCCATGATCCTCTCCGGCATCTATCTTGCCCAGGCTGATATCCGCAAGATGGTATCGAGAACAGACAACTATCTTGTATCGCTGATGCGTCTGGCAGTGATACCGCTGGTGACGATGCTGGTGATGAAAGTGATCCCGCTCGGTTCACTGGATATGAAGCTCGCGATCCTGATCGCCGCAGCCGCGCCGGTCGGTTCCAACGTTGCGATATTTGCCCGGCAGTACAACAAAGATCATACTCTCGCGATCGAACAGGTGTGCATGTCGACAGTGCTCTGCATTGCCTCGCTTCCCCTGATCGTGATGGCAGCCATCATTCTGCTGGGCTAGAACAGGTTTCCCTGTTCTTTTTCTTTTTATCACTGGTATACTGAACATATGAAGAAAACAGTATACGCAGGAACATATACAGGCACCGGAAGCGAAGGGATCTACTGCTTCGATTTTGAAGACGGCATTCTTTCCGATCCCCGGCTGTTCTGCAGGATCAAGAATCCAAAATACATCTGCCGTGAAGGGGATGCCCTGACGACAGTATGTGACAACCCCATACGTTCCGGAGCGGCGCTCGTCAGCATGGAAGGAGAGATCACAGACAGGATCAGTTATGAAGACGGCACCTCCTGCTTCGTGGGCAGAAAGGGAGATCATATCTACACTGCCAACTATCATGAAGGCACATTTACCGCACTGAAGGAAGAAGACGGAAAGCTGCGTCTGATCCGGACCGTACAGATCCGGGAAAAGGCCGGCTGCCACCAGGTGATCCCGTTCAATGATCAGGTGCTGGTTCCCTGTCTTCTGCTGGACCGCGTCATGATCTTTGACAAAGATCTGAACAAGACCGGCAGCATCCGCTTCAACAACGGCACCGGTCCCCGGCACGGCGTGATCACAAAAGACGGAAAGTATCTGTATCTTGTTTCCGAACTCAGCAACGAGCTGTTTGTCATCCGCACCGAAGACTGGCAGACAGAATACAGCATCTCCATTCTTCCCAATGGTGAAAAATACCGCAGAGACAGCGCTGCCATCCGGCTGAGCGAAGATGAGAACTATCTGTATATCTCGACCAGAACGATGGATATTCTTTCCGTTGTAAAACTGGAAGATCATCAGCCGGAGCTGATCCAGACAGTGTCCTGCGGCGGCAGACATCCCCGCGATTTCATCCTGCTGGACGGATACCTGCTTTCTGCCAACCGTTTCTCCAACGACGTCGTCTGCTTCAGGCTCAATGAAGACGGAACGATCGGCGCAGAGACCGGCAGAGTCACAGTTCCGGAAGCAGTATCGCTGACCGTATGAATGAGCAGTCACCGGCGGAACAGCTCTGGACACTGACTGAACAGATCAGTCAGAAGCTGGATTCCGGCTGTCCGTATGAGGCAGATCTCCTCCGTCTCAGGCATCTGATCCATGAAAATCTGCCTTCTGAGATCCGTGAGGAAATGGGCGAGTGCTGGGACAGATTCCGACGGAAATACAGTGATCTGGTGCGGAAGCTGTACAGACAGGACAGCTTCGCAGTGATCACCCCGGAAGAAGCGCAGACAGTCTTTCAGGGCAGTGATCTGAAAAAACAGAAGAAGATTCTGTTTGATCTGGAAGAATGCCTGGATCCCTGGCGCTCTGCAGAAATACCATGGATCAGAGAAGCCGGCGATCTCCTGGAACAGGTGATCGTCAGCACCGGTGATGAAGACATCGCAGAATATGCCGCTGAGATCCTGCGGCAGTACGGATATCCGCCGTATCTGATCCTGGAAGAATATCTGGATGAACTGTCCGAAGATATCCGCCTGATCGCGGAAGATCTTCTGGAAGAGGAATGAAAGAAAGGAACATACATATGAAATGTGCAAAATGCGGTTGTGAAATGCCGGATCTGACTATGTACTGCCCGCAGTGCGGCGCTCCGCAGTACGGCGTCAAAGACAGCCATGAGGTGCATCTCGAACTGGCTGATCCGCTGAATTCCAGTGTTGTCGTCACCGGCTATACGAATCTGACCAATGCTCTGACATCACTCAGAAATCTGACCGGTCTTGAGCTGAAAGACATCCGGGCACTCCTGAATGAACTTCCGGCAGTTGTCATCAGCGGCATCAGTGCAGAACAGGCTGAACTGATCTCCGCCGATCTGATCGCGTCCGGCGTACTGACAGAGGTGAAAGGTTCCGCCGGCAGGCCGGCTGAACCGGAGCCCGAACCTGAACCCGAACCAGCAGAAGAACCGGTGAAAGAAGAGGTGCCGGAAGAACCTGTCAAAGATGATTTTGACAAGGAAATGGAAGCCTTCCTGGCAGAAGACAAAAAAGAACCTGTTCCGGAAGAGACTCCTGCCCAACCGGAAGAAGCGCCGGCGCTCACCGATGAGGAATTCGAAAAACAGATGGCTGAATTCCTGAAGGGATGATCCTCGTCAGCAAATGCCTGGCCGGCGTTCCGTGCCGCATGGACGGTCAGTCGAAGGGGATCGAAGAGATCCGGAAACTGGTCGAAGAAGGCAAAGCTGTCGCTGCCTGTCCCGAGGTCCTCGGCGGCCTTCCAACGCCCCGTGATCCCGGTGAACTGGTGAACGGCAGAGTGATCACCTGCAACGGGCAGGACGTCACGGAAGAATATGTCAGAGGTGCGGAAAAAGCACTTGCCATATACCGTGAACATCACTGCACCATGGCAGTCCTGAAATCCCGCAGTCCTTCCTGCGGCATCGGACTGGTCCACAACGGCCTGTTTGACGGCGGCATGACGGAAGGAAACGGCATCTTTGCCCAGAAGCTGATCGCTGAGGGCATTCCCTGCATGGATGAGCATGCATACCTGCAGCTGCTGAAGAAATAAAAGAAACACTTTCCGAAAAGAGCTTCCCTTGAATTCTGAGCACTCCAACTTCATCTGCGGATGGATCGGTCCCGGCAGATCAGCCGGAACGATCATCTGATTCAACAGCTTTTATGGAGAGAGCGGCGATCATGACATGCAGATCGATCAGGCGCGTCTGCTCAACGAGAGGATGGGCACGCTGCCGGATGTATATTATTATTCCGTTCCCTGCAGCTATACGAAAAAGAGCGGTGACAATTATATCCCGAAAAAGGGCATGGAACCTTTCTTTGTGATGCGCTCATATCAGATCGGCCAGTATACCGGAATGACAAAAGGCGGTACGGAGATCGGTCAGGAATGGAAACAAAACGACGGCAGGGTCAGCACCATTTCTGAAACTGCGCCGTTCGGAGCACCAAGCACAAAGCTGGACCGGAATCATCTGAGACCAGGCATCTGGAATGTATATCCTGTATATCCTGGTGACCATATGTCACTGCAGGGCGGACTGCTGCACAAAAAGAATATCCGGCCATTCTACCTGGATCTGCTTGCAATGATCCGTTCTGCGGAGTAAAAGAACCGGAAATACGGAGACGGAAATCGAAACACTTCTGACTTCCTGGGAAGGTGATAGTATGCGTGAACAAAAACATGATTCGTTTTATGAACTGATCAAAGGATACGACAGATGCGTCATCGACTATTGTCTCATCGAAGATGACACACCGCATCAGGGATACCGCTCACATAAGGACGCGGTTCTCTTTGCGATGCTCAAAGTGATCGAACGGGATATCGATGAGCACCTGAAAGAGGGGAACCAGGATGAACTGTTTCCGTGGAGTCTGGATATCGCAAAAGCAAAGGCGCATCAGATCGATCCGGCGCAGCTGATGCAGGTCCCGGTGATCCTGCGGACAGACAGTGTGGGCCAGAGATCCTATGACTGCGGTATGCCGGACCTTTTAAAAGGAGAGCAGATCCCGTACTGGTATGCGTTCTGGGAAACACCGCACCGGACGGGATACGGACCGGATGAATTCCGCAGGGTCAATTCAGTCCTGTTTCCGGAAGGAACAGATGAACTGGAAGTGTATGAATGGACGACAGACTGGTCCAGCTATTTTGACGACGGCCGTGAATGGTGGGGTACTGCATGCTGGAGCGTATATGATCGGCGCATGAACCGGTACATTGTGATCATGGCATCCGCAACAGACTGACAAACGCAAATAAACGATGTGACCGGATGATCACACCGTTTTTTTATCTTCTGGAAAAAGTTCTGGTGCCGGCACATTTTCAGCGAAGCACCTTGTACAGATGCAGGATCAGACTGTCGTCAACGTCATACCTGGCATACGGCATGCAGGGATGATCGTCATACCAGACACCGCTGCCATCCGGGATGTAGCCGCGTTTTGCGTACATGCGCTGGGCGCTTCCGTAGCCGGCATGCAGACCAACGCCGAGACACACGATATCCCCATACGCGGATGCGATCTTCTCCGCGGTATCCATCAGTGCGGTCCCAATGCCCCGGCAGCGGTATTTTTCCAGCACGCCGAAATCCACGATCTCAGGACAGCCGGATCCGGCAAAAGGACCGTGAGAAGCCTTGAAATAAACACTGATGTAGCCAGCCTGGCAGCCGTCAAAGACTGCCGTCAGCGCAATGCACTGGCTGTCATTCTGATGGGCAAGCCGCATCCGGTATTTTTCCTCCGTCTGGTTCCAGCCCTGTTCGATCTCTTCTTTTGTAAAGACTGCTGCATCTTCCGGAATCATGTTCCGGATGATGAGGTGTTCACTCTCATGCCAGATCATATCTGTTCCATCCTTCTTTCCATCATTGTATCTGAAAAAGAGACAGGAAGAAAAGAAGCGGAGTATATAAAACAGATGCGGCGGACATCCATGGTAGAATGACAGAGCACAGGAAGGATCAGAAAATATGGAAGACATCAGACTGGTACTCGTTGATATTGACGGTACGCTGCTCAACAGCAGACAGGAAGTTACGCCGCTGACCAGAAAGGCGATCGGCCGGCTGAAGGAAAAAGGCATCCTGTTCGGCATCGCGACCGGACGGTCTCCGTACGCGGTGCGCAATCTTGTTCAGGAGTGGGGGATCCGGGATGACACGGATCTGATCATGGGCTTCAACGGCGGCAGCGTCTATGACATGCACACAAAGGAAATGACATCCGTGCTGACCCTCAGCGGCCAGGCAATTCCTGCCATTCAGAAAGATCTGGAAGGCTTTGCGTACAATCTCGGCATGTATGAATTCGAGACCTTCAAGGCAGTAAAAGATGATCCCATGGCAAGAAGGATCGCTGCCTCAAACCGCTTTGCGTTCATTCAGGATGATTTCTCATCCTATCTGGACAAACAGCTGGGAAAACTGCTCATCATGGCAGAAAAGGAAGAAATGGACAGGATCATTGCCCATTATGAAACACTTCCTGCCAGTCCTCTGTATCATACCTTCCGTTCCGCTCCGATCCTGCTGGAATGCGTGAATCCGGAGCTGTCGAAATCGAAAGGGATCATCCTGCTTCTGGAACGCCTCGGTCTTGCGCCGGAACAGCTGATGACATTCGGTGACGCGATGAATGATTTTGATATGATCCGCGACTATGTCGGCGTGGCGATGGGCAATGCAGATCCAAGAGTCACCGCTGTTGCCAGATATACCACCTTGAGCAATGACGAAGACGGGATCGGCGTCTTCCTGAACCGATATTTTGGCCTGCTTCCAGGCACAGGAGAATAGATATGCTTTTTGATGAGATGTATCAGCCGTATGCTTCGAACCGTTACTGCCTCACTGCCGCAAGAGGAATGGTGGCGACAGGATCGAATCTTGCGGCTTCTGCCGGCCTTGAAGTGATGCAGAAGGGCGGCAATGCCATCGACGCTGCCGTAGCCACAGCAGCAGCTCTGACAGTTGTTGAGCCGACCGCGAACGGTCTTGGCTCGGATGCCTTTGCGCTGGTCTGGGTAAAAGACAGACTGTATGGTCTGAACGCTTCCGGATACGCCCCGTCAGGCATTTCCCTGGAGGCAGTCAGAAACAGCAGTCCGGATGGAAAAATGCCGGTCTGCGGCTGGACACCGGTCATGGTTCCCGGTGCGGTCAGTGCCTGGCCTGCTCTGGTAAAACGGTTTGGAAAACTGACGCTGAAAGAAGTGCTGGCGCCGGCGATCCGTCTGGCAGAAGAAGGATTCCCGCTCGGACCGATGACAGCGTCGATGTGGGAGAGGGCAGCAGAGATCTATCATAAGCGCTTTGCCGGAAAACCGGAGCACGAAGAATGGTTCCGCACCTTTACCAGGGACGGTGAGCCGTATCATTTCGGCGAGATCGTTCATCTGAAGAACCACGCAAAAACACTGCGCCTGATCGCTGAGACAGACGGCGAAGCCTTCTACAGGGGCGAGATCGCCGAACAGTTCATCCGTCAGTCAGAACGGGACGGCGGATATTTCCGCAGCGAAGATCTGGCCGGCTATGCACCGCAGTGGGTCGAGCCGATCCGGGTAAACTACCGCGGCTTTGATGTCTGGGAGATCCCGCCCAACGGGCAGGGAATCACTGCCCTGATGGCTCTGAATATCCTGAAAGAATTTGAATTCACCGAAAAAGAAAATGACCTGACATTCCACCGGCAGATCGAAGCGATGAAGATCGCATTTGCGGACGCGAAGCACTATGTGACCGATCCGGCCAGGATGACGATCGATTACCATGATCTTCTCGCTCCCGAATACGGCAGAAAACGGGCAGCGGAGATCGGTGACACAGCCGGGCTGCCGACCTTCGACATGTCGCCGAAAAGCGGAACTGTCTATCTTTGCACAGCGGACGGGGAAGGAAACATGGTCTCCTATATCCAGTCCAATTACATGGGCTTCGGATCCGGCATCGTTCTGGAAGGCTATGGCGTAGCCCTGCAGAACAGAGGCGCGGATTTCTCACTGGATGAAACAGCTGCGAATGTTCTGGAACCGCTGAAAAAGTCCTATCACACCATCATTCCGGGCTTCATCACAAAGGGGAACAGGGCAGTCGGTCCGTTCGGCGTCATGGGCGGATACATGCAGCCGCAGGGCCACGTCCAGACGGTCATGAACCTGGTCGATTTCCATCTCAATCCCCAGATGGCACTGGACGCGCCGCGATGGCAGTGGACGAAAAACAAAGATGTGATCGTGGAATCCGCATTCTCCAACCAGATCGCCAGACAGCTTGCCCGGCGCGGCCACAACATCAGCGTCGCCCTCAACAGCACCGGTTTCGGCAGGGGACAGATGATCGTGCGGCTGGAAAACGGTGTGCTTGTCGGCGGCTGTGAAAGCAGAACAGACTCAAACATTGCTTTATGGTGATGTGAAAAATCATTATGAACACTTCTGATCTGTAAGGTTCAGAGGTGTTTTTCTTACATTTCTGTCATGTTCTTCCAGTCCGCTTGAGGCCGTGGAGATATCCTGTTAGACTGACTTTGGATCGATCACTGGAATGAATCAGACAGGAAGGAAAAACATATGAAAAAGAAATTATTTGTTCTGTTCTTTGCGGCAGTGACAGCTGTGTTAACAATTTCCGGATGCATCTCAGACACACCGCCGGAAGTGAAAGAGAATGAGATCATGCTGAAGATCAAGCTGGATCTGAAAGAAGACATCGGTCTGCTGATCATCGATCATAATGTTTCCGGACATGAAGGAGGCGGCGGCATGTCGAATGCGGACAAATCCCTGATCAGACATGATGAAACGCTCTATTTCTCGTTTGACAAAGAGCATTATGAGATTTCCGGAAATACAGCGGATCTGAAAGTGCGGTTCAGAGTCGTCACGGAATACTGCGATCCGAACTATGACAATATCTATCCGGAAGAACTTGTCGTTCCAATGGATGAGATCGCCTTCAGGGCGGATTTCGGAAAAATGTATTCCTTTACGATCACCGGAGGCAGGGACAGCGGATATAAGGCGGTTCTGGAACAGCCGCAGTCATAAACAGAAAGGCACCAGTCCGAATGAACAGACTGGTGCCTTTTTTAAGATTTCCAGTTGAGCAGATGCCTCAGCGCTCTTTTCCCAGAAAGAACAGTCCGAGCATTCCCGGCCCGACATGGGCGCCGGAAAAGGGCTCATGCGGACAGATGAGGATATCTGCGTCCGGGCTGATGCCAAGGATCAGATCTCTGAGCATTTCGGCATCCTCGAGACAGTCGCCGTGGGAAATATATATTTTCGGATCCTTCAGATCCATTCTTTTTTTATCGTAGAAGTCTGCCAGACCCTGGATCGCTTTCTTTCTGCCGTGTTTTTTCGCGCAGGACACGATATGACCGGTATGGTCGCCGTACAGGATCGGCTTGATGTTCAGCGTTGTTGCCAGCATGGCGGCAGCACCGCTCACCCGGCCGGTACGCTTCAGAAAGTTCAGATCATCGACCGTGAAATACTGGCAGCAGTGGGGGACCATTTCATCCAGAACAGAAGCTGCTTCTTTCGCCGACATTCCCTGAGCGCTCAGTTCATCCGCTCTGATCGCAAGCATGCCGCTGCCGAAGCCGCAGCCATGGGAATCAACGATATGAATGAAACGTTCCGGGTATTCTTCCATCAGCTGTTCTGCCGCAGTGCGGGCAGCGCTGTATGTTCCGCTGATCCCTGAGCTCATCGCAATGTAGATCACATCGGTGCCTTCTTTCATACAGGGCTCGAAATGAGACAGGAATACAGCGGTATTCAGGAGACTTGTTTTTACCTGCACGCCTCTGCGAAGACTTTCGTAGTATGCGTGAGGATCAAAATTACCGATATCGCCAAGATATGTACGCGGTTCACCGTCGACTGTATAAGTACTCGGCAGAAGTCTGATGTTGCCCAGAACACTGCCGGGAAGATTTGCACTTCCATCCGTGAAAACAGCAAAACTCATTCTGATACCTCCCGAGCTGATCAAAAGCAGTTCGTATACCTGTTATCATACCACTAAAAAGTGATCTGGCATTCATTGTGCACACATAAACAGTTGACAGTATATACTGTTCAGGATATCTCCGGGCGTGTCAGAGACCGCATCAGGAATGCTTTTGTGACGTCATTCCCTGTATTGCCTGGCTTTGAATTCCTGTGTCAGACAAAAACGCCTGCCCATGAACGGGCAGACGCTTTCACTGACTGTTGTTTCTGATCTGCTGCAGATTCAATATGTTTTCGTGCAGAGATTATTCTTCAGCATCCTTTTTCAGGAAGCCTATATCCTCTCTCTAATCAGAGCAGGGTCAATATCATCTGTACCTATACGTTTGCCCCGATCAACAAAGGTTTCATCATCACTGATTCCAATGCACCTCAGAAATACAGGGATCTGCACAATACCATCGTTGCCGATCTTCTTGATGTTCAATGGCTGTATATACTCT